>NZ_JBFAJD010000026.1:0-135528 GCF_040655035.1 Streptomyces sp. NPDC050549 | reverse complement strand
ACCAGGAGTTGACCCTCGACATCGTCAGCGGCTCCGGCGGCAACGCCTACCTCAGCCCCGGAGTGTCGTACGACGCGATCGAACTCCTGCCCTGAACAGCCGGGTCGGCCCAATTGAAGGGTGAAGTGACCCCCGAGGTCCGACACTTCCGTCTTATGCCGCGAGGTCGAGGCGTTTCCGACAGCGGGTCCGTGCCTGATGCGGGGTCAGGTAGCCGATGGTCGAGTGGATCCGCTCTCGGTTGCAATACTGCGCGATCCATCCGAATACGTCCCGCCGCGCGCAGCACCGTGCCGTCACGCATCCGCGCCGGAACGTCGACCTCGATCTGGATCTCCGCCATGCACTGCTCCCTGGGTCAGCGGTCCCGGGGTCAGGCCACTGCGTTCAACAGGTCGGCCAGCACGTCGGGTCGTTCCAGGGCGATGAAGTGGCCTGCCTTGGGGACCTGGGTGAAGTCGGCGGCCGGAAGCAGTTGCTTGTCGGCTTCCCGGTCCGAGAGGCGGGACCAGTCCTTTTCGCCGTAGACGAGGTGGACGGGCGCCTTGATCTCGGGGTAGCGCGGGCGGGCTGCGATGAGGCTGGGCAGGGACTGGTACACGGCCCGGGCCACGGTCGGGTAGCCGGGGCGGCGGCCCACCTGCAGGAGCTCGTCCACGTAGTCCTCGCGCAGCGCGCGCTTGTCGCCGAGGCCGCCCTGAAGGATCTTGCGCAGGGCGGGCTTGGGCTCGACCCCGGCGATCACGGGACCCACGCCGGGCGCGAGGACACCGCTGACCACCACGCGGGCGAGAAGGCTCGACCTGGCGATGCCGCCGCGGAAGTCGTAGGTGTTCACCGCGACGACGCGTCGTACCCGCTCCGGGAGATCGGCCGCGGCGGTCAGGGCGAGCACCGCACCCATGGACTCCCCGACCAACGTCACGTCGTTCAGGTCGAGTTCGGTCAGCACTCGCTCGACACCCGCACGCATCGCGGGCTCGTCGTACGACGCCCCGGGCACGATCTCGGAGTAGCCCATCCCCGGCAGGTCGAGGGCGTACACGGTGTACCGGTCCGCGATCAGCGGGATGAGGTGGCGGAAGTGCTCGGCCTGAGTGCGCACGGTGTGCAGCAGAACGAGGGGGGCACCGGTCCCCGCCTTGAGGTAGCGCAGCGTTCCCTCACGGCCGCGGGATCCCGCGCGCGGGGCGAGGGTGTGGCTGGTGGTCCCCGGAATGTGAATCGTGGGACGTGACTCCTGGCTGGGCATCTCGCCGACTCCTTGCGTGTGAGGGGGTAACCAAAACGGTCATGACTCTTCCCGGAGAATGAGAAACCGATCGGTTTCCATCACGGTAAACCGATCGGTTTCAACGCGCAAGCCCAACAGGCTCCGGCTTCACCGGGGCGTTCCGTACCCGTGGACACCTGGAACGACGAGCTCTCCACCAGCACGCCCACCAAGACCGCGAACACCACGCCGACACCGAAGTGCCTCACGGCCGGCACGTCGCCCGCCCCGCCTCACACCGATCGCCGCCAGTGGCACGCACAGCGGCACCGAGCCGAGCGCGTCCAGGGTGTCGCCGTAGATCGCCGACCCGCTGGCCGAGCACGCCCGGGCGTCCCGCCGTCTTGGCGGTACGGCGCAAGGCGTCGGCGCCGGCATGGACTCCCCATCGGCGGAACTGCCGTGCCGTGACGCCGGGCAACAAGTCGCTCACCGGGGCGGCGCCGGCGGCCTGCGCGGACTTCGACGCTGTCGGGGCAGTCCCGGGCCATTGGCGACCCGTTCACTTGCACCTGGGAAACCGATCTGTTTTCCTGAGTGGAAACAGATCGGTTTCCGACTGACGGTCGGCCCATGACCAGCGACTAAGGGGAAAAGTGAGTACCACCTTCGACCGCGGGGCGCCCGCCTCCGGGAAAACAGACTCGGGCCGCCGCGGCTCACATGCCGTGCGCTGGTGGGTGCTCGTCGTGCTGGGCGTGGCGCAGCTCATGGTCACGCTCGATGCGACCGTCGTGAACATCGCACTGCCCGAGGCGCAGCACGACCTCGGTTTCAGCGACGGCAGCCGGCAGTGGGTCATCACGGGGTACGCCCTGGCGTTCGGCAGCCTGCTGCTGCTCGGGGGCCGACTCGGTGACCTGTTCGGCCGACGTACGACCTTCGTGACCGGCCTGATCGGTTTCGCGACCGCATCCGTCGTCGGCGGCGCGGCCACCAGCTTCGACATACTCGTCGCGGCACGCGTGGCCCAGGGCCTCTTCGCCGCACTGCTCGCGCCCGCGGCGCTCTCCTTGCTCAGCGTGACCTTCACCGACCCGGCCGAGAGGCCGAAGGCGTTCGGCATCTTCAGTGCGTTGTCCGGTGCGGGCGCCGCGATCGGACTCCTGCTCGGCGGCATGCTCACCGAATGGGCGTCGTGGCGCTGGGTGATGTACGTGAACGTCGTTTTCGCGGGCGTCGCGCTGGTCGGCGCGTTGCTGTTGCTGGCCAAGCCCGCGGTCACCGAGCGACCCAGGATCGACATTCCCGGCACCGTCGTGGTGAGCGCCGCGCTGTTCGGCATCGTCTACGGGTTCGCGCACGTCGAATCCACCAGTTGGACCGACCCGGTCGCCCTCGGCTCCATGATCAGCGGCGTGGTGCTGCTCGCGGTGTTCGCCTGGCTGGAGTCCAGGGTCGCGCATCCGCTGCTGCCGCTGCGAGTCGTGCTGGACCGGACCCGAGGTGGTTCGTTCCTGGCCGTGTTCGTTCTGGGCATGGGGATGTTCTCGATCTTCCTGTTCCTGACCTACTACCTGGAGGCCAGCATCGGCTACTCGCCGATCGAGGCCGGCCTGTCCTTCCTGCCGATGGTCGGCGGCATCGTCGCCGCGTCGACCACGGTGCCTTCGCTCCTGCTGCCCAAGGTCGGCCCGAAGGTCGTGGTCAGCGCTGGCTTCCTGGTCTCCGCATCCGGTATGGCCCTGCTGACCCGGCTCACGCTGGACAGCGCCTACGTCGCCGACATCATGCCGGGCATGATCCTGCTGGGTCTCGGTATCGGTGGGGTGATGACCACCGCGTTCCAGGGTGCGACCGCAGGCGTGCACCACGAGGACGCGGGCGTCGCCTCGGCGCTGATCAACACCAGCCAGCAGGTGGGCGGCTCGATCAGCACGGCGCTGCTGACCACCGTCGCCTCGTCGGCCGCGACCGACTACCTGTCCTCGCACAAGCCGGGCGCACTGACCGTGGCCCAGGCCGGGGTCGAGAGCTACACGGCCACCCTGGCGTGGGGCGCCGGGATCTTCGTGGTCGGTGCAGTGCTCTCGGCGTTCCTGATGCCGAATTCAGCTCTGGCGCCGTCGGAGGGCGAGCCTGTGATCGCCCACTGAGGCCGAATCCACCGTGGTAAGAAATGTCCTGCGCCGGTTGGTGCCCTCCGGGCACGAATCAGCGCAGGAACACAGGGGCCCTCAGAGATGGTCCCGTGTGTTGCGGCTTCAGCGAACCGATCACCGCCGGTAGCGGGCGCCCATGAGGTGGGCTGAATGTGCGGGGCCGACGGCCACGTGGGCCATCGTGGGTGCCACCGGGTGCAGTCGCGCCCCCATCGAGGGGCCGCCCGGCTTCTACCGCTTCCTCGCAGCACCCACCCGTAAACCGATCGGTTTCCAACGGACCGGAATCGAGTTAACCTCGGGATATGACCACCGAAGCAATGCCAGGTTCCCGAGAGCGACTGCTGGAGGCAGCGGCCACACTCACCTACCGAGACGGCGTCAACATCGGCGTCGACGCGCTGTGCAAGGCGGCGGGGGTGTCCAAGCGCTCCATGTACAAGCTGTTCGAGACCAAAGGCGAACTGCTGGCGGCAAGCCTGGAGGAAGGCGCCTCCGTCTATGTGACGACACTCCTTCCCGCGGCGGACGACAACCGCCCACCCCGCGAACGGATCCTGCACGTCTTCGAACAGGCGGAGGCACAGGCGGGTGCACCCGACTTCCAGGGCTGCCGGTACCTCGTCGTACAGATCGAGCTCAAGGACCCGAGCCACCCCGCGAGCCGGGTGGCCCGTCAAGTCAAGGAGAACCTGACAGCCTTCTTCCGCGCCGAGGCCGAACAGGGCGGGGCGAGCGACCCGGACCTGCTGGCCCGTCAGCTGATCCTGGTCTTCGACGGCGCCAGCGCCCGTGCAGGAATCAAGGCCGACACGCAGGCCGGGCTCACCACACCCACCGTGGCCGCCCTGCTCGATGCGGCGGACATGCGCTGACGTGCACTGACGTGCGCCGACGTGCGCTGACACATCGCGTGCCGAGCAGCCGCGGCGAGCGATGCGCTCGACGAGTCGCAGCCACCCCGCTCCCGGCGATCGGGCAACTCCCATGGGGCCCACGCCAGTTGCCAGCCGAGGGCCGGCACCCCGGCCCGATGCGCGGGCCGAGCCCCTATCGCCCGACGATCGATCGCCAACGCCCGCGAGGAGCCTGATCGACAGTCCGAAGGAGAGGCTTGCCGCTGGGGCTTGCGCGCGAAAACCGATCGGTTTACGGTGGTGAAACTGATCGGTTTCTCGCCGTGCGGGCGAGTCTCGCACCCGTATCCCCAGGAGCACGGATGACTGCCGCGCGTGACGCCGAGGGGCAACCCACTCATCCCCCGCTTCCGGCGAAGCTGGCGGCCCACCCGTCGGTACAGGCCGTACTCGCCCGGCGCAGGACCGGCGCCTCGGGTCGCCCGCCCGCGGTGATCGACACGGCTTGGCTGCGTGAGCTGTGCCTGGCGGCCGGGGCGGACGACGCTGCCGCGGTGAGCCTGGACCACCCCGATCTGGCCGGCGAACGCGAGTACGCGCAGTCGGCGCTGCCCGGCACCCGCACCCTGATCGCGATGGCGGTCCGGATGAACCGCGACAACTGCCGCTCCCCCGCCCGCAGCGTGGCCAACCAGGAGTTCCACCAGACCGACGAACAGGCCAACCACGCCGCCCGCAGCGTCACCCGGGCGCTCCAGGACGCCGGATACCGTGCGCTCAATCCGTCCGTCGGCTTCC
The DNA here is from genome assembly GCF_040655035.1 of Streptomyces sp. NPDC050549. Taxonomy (NCBI): domain Bacteria; kingdom Bacillati; phylum Actinomycetota; class Actinomycetes; order Kitasatosporales; family Streptomycetaceae; genus Streptomyces; species Streptomyces sp. NPDC050549. The sequence goes on along the minus strand of NZ_JBFAJD010000026.1, from coordinate 130,498 downwards.
CCCAGGAGATGGACCGCTTCCCCCGCGAGCGGATCTGGGTGGTGGCGCACAAGACGGTCGCGGTGGCCGCCGGACTCGGCGTGATGGGCCTGCACCGCAACGTCATCCACCCGAAGTTCGGCAGCTTCGTCCTGCTGGTCACCGTGCTGGTGGACGCCGAAGTGAGCGAGTACGGGCAGGCGCTGGACTACAACCCGTGCATCGACTGCAAGTTGTGCGTCGCAGCCTGCCCGGTCGGCGCCATCGCCAAGGACGGCGCCTTCGACGCGCTGGCCTGCACCACGCACAACTACCGCGAGTTCATGAGCGGGTTCACCGACTGGGCGCAGACCGTGGCCGACAGCGAGGACGCCGCCGACTACCGCTCCCGGGTCGGCGATTCCGAGAGCGCCTCCATGTGGCAGAGCCTGAGCTCTCCGCCCGGCTACAAGTCCGGCTACTGCCTCGCCGTCTGCCCCGCCGGCGAGGAGGTACTGGGCCCGTACCTGGACGACCGCAAGGCGTTCATGGACACCGTGCTGCGCCCGCTCCAGGACAAGAAGGAAACCCTGTACGTCCTGCCGGGCTCCCACGCGCAGGAGTACGCCCGGCGCCGCTTCCCCCACAAGCCCGCCAAGGAAGTCACCGGCGGCTGGCGTCCCCCGGCGAGGCGTTCCGCGTCCACCGGCCGAGAGACACGTACGTCATGAGCGTGAGCGGCGGTCACCCCTTTTACGACCGCAAGGGACTGCACCGCGTCCCCGCGGGGACGAAGCCGGAGGAGGCCGCCGCACGGGCATGACGGCAGGTCACCCAGGACGGGTCACTACTCGCGGTGGCCCCGGTGTGCGTCGCCCTGACGGGGACGGCAGGCGCGCACACCATCACGGCTCGGCGACGGCCCTTCCCCCCAGGCCGTCGCCGAGCCCCCGTCGGGAACCTCCGGAAACCGATCGGTTTTCATTTCGTCCGCTCCGGGTTAACCTCACGGCATGAGCACCGAAGTGAAACTGAGCCCCAGGGAGCGCCTGCTGGAGGCGGCGGCCACGCTCACCTACCAAGACGGCGTCAGCATCGGAGTCGAGGCGCTGTGCAAGGCGGCGGGGGTGTCCAAGCGCTCCATGTATCAGCTATTCGACAGCAAGGACGACCTCCTGGCAGCGAGCCTGACGGAGCGCGCCTCCGCCTACGCGGCAACCCTCCTGCCTGCGACGGACGACGGCCGGTCGCCCCGCGAGCGGATCCTGCACGTTTTCGAACAGGTGGAATCGCAGGCAGGGGCGCCCGAGTTCCGGGGATGTCGGTATCTGGCGGTGCAGGTCGAGCTCAAGGACCAGAGTCACCCGGCGAGCCGCGTGGCTCACCAGGTCAAGGCGAATCTGACGGCCTTCTTCCGGACCGAGGCCGAGCAGGGCGGGGCGGGCGATCCCGATCTGCTGGCCCGGCAGCTCAGCCTGGTCTTCGACGGCGCGAGCGCCCGCGCGGGAATTCAGGCCGACAACCTGACCGGGCTCGTCACACCCACCGTGACCACCCTGCTCGACGCGGCAGGCGTGCGCTGACGCATCCCCGTTCGGAACACCCCCTCACCTCCCGGCGTCCACGGGAAGCCCGATGGCCGTGAGCGTGTTGCCGAGCATGCCGCAGGCGAAGAAGCCTGCGGTCTTCTCGGAATCAGCACCCAGCGACAGGTGCACGGCTTCCCAGACACCCATCCAGCCGGCCCGGACGACTTCACCGATCAGGTCGTCGCCCTGCGCCACGGTGACATATCCCTGCATCTGCATCAGGAGCGTTTCGGGGTACGCCGAGATCAGCTGCGCATAGGCGTCCGCCATCGCCTGCCGGGCTCGCTCGCCTCCCTCCAACCCGTCGGCCGCCCTCTCGAAAGCCAAGCGAGTGTCTTCCGCGCTCCGCACCAGAGCGGCGACGAAGATCGCCTTCTTGTCCGGGAAAAGCCGGAAGAGATAAGGCTGCGTGACACCGACCCGCTCGGCGATCGCAGCCGTGGTGGTGCCGCGGTAGCCGGCGATCGCGAACTCGGCGATCGCCGCGCGAATGACGCTCTCGCGCCGCTCCTGCGCACCGATTCGACCCATGGCGGCATTCTCCCTGCTTGAACTTGCATGCGAAAACCGATCGGTTTACTCTAACGGAAACTGATCGGTTTCGACTGAGTGCGGGAGTCCAGGATGATGACAGATCGGCCGGTGGCACTCGTGACGGGTGCGTCATCCGGCATCGGGAAGGAAACCGCGCTCGCCCTCGTCGCAGCCGGATTCAACGTGGTCGGCACAAGCCGTGACACCTCACGCGTCACCCCGCTCGACGGCGTGACGTTCCTCGGACTCGACGTGACCGTCGACGCCTCGGCCGCCGCGGCGGTCCAGGAAGTGAGCGAGCGGTTCGGGCGGATCGACGTCCTGGTCAACAACGCCGGCGTCGGCACGATGGGGGCGGCGGAGGAAACCTCCGTCGAGCAAGCCCGATCCCTCTTCGACACCAACGTCTTCGGGGTCATGCGCATGGTGAACGAGGTCCTGCCGCACATGCGCGCCCAGCGACGCGGGCGCATCATCAACATCTCGTCCGTGCTCGGGTTCCTGCCCCAGCCCTACATGGCCGCCTACGCCGCCTCCAAGCACGCGATCGAGGGCTACACCGAGTCCCTGGACCACGAGGTCCGTGACCACGGCGTCCGGGCCCTCATCATCGAACCCGCCTACACCAGGACCGGGTTCGAGGCCAACAGCGCGAAACCCGTCACCGCCCTGCACGCGTACGCGCAGCAGCGGCAGATCGTCGACCGCGTGATGGCGGAGGCGGTCAGGAACGGCGACGCCCCCGGCATCGTCGCCCAGGCGATCGTCGCGGCGGCGACCGACCCGAAGCCGAAGCCCCGCTACACCGCCGGTCCCCTGGCCGGACGCGCACGCATACTGCGCCGCCTCGCTCCCGCCGCGGTCTTCGACAAGCGGATCCGCAAGATGAACCAGCTGGCCGGCTGACGCACAGGCGCCGCCCGGGCTTTCCGCACAGCCGCGCCACCACCGGCCGACGCAGGATTCTCCACCGAGCCGCCGGTCCGCCCACCACCAGCTCGGGAAAGCAAAAGGGCCCGCCGACTCCGTCGGCGGGCCCTCACGAAAGATCGAGGCTAAGGCTTGAGAACCGCCAGTACATCGTCGAGCGAAACGTCGGTGGGGTCACTCATATCGGAACCATCGAACGTCTGCCAGATATAGGACGCCGTCCCGCTCTCCCGCAGCGGATGCAGGTCAGCCAATTATTTCTCCAGGTCGACCACGTCAAACATATTCAGGGCGTAAAATTTCTCCTTCTCCGAATTCACACCCATTGCCAATACCCTCTCCGGTGAGTTGTGGTCGGTGGCGGGGCCAGGGGCCCCGCCGGGGACCCTGTCTACTTGGCGAGCTGGGGGTACAGCCCTGCGAGGTCGCCGGCCAGGCCCGCCTTGACCTGCCGGGAGATGTCGTCGGCGAGCACCTCGTAAGCGCCGGTCTCGACGCCGTCGAGGGCGAGGGAGGCGACGTCACGGGGGTCGGACTTGGGCGCCTCTACGCCGGCCGCGAGGTCCGTGTCCACGTATCCCACATGCAGTCCGGTGACGGCGATGCCGCGCGGCTGAAGCTCCAGGCGCAGGGAGTTGGTCTGCGACCACAGGGCGGCCTTGGAGGCACTGTAGGAGCCGCCGAGGGCCAGCCAGGAAAGCACGGAGTGCACGTTCAGGACGTGGCCGCCACCATTGCGCTCGATGACCGGCACGAAGGCCCGGGCGACCAGAAGCGGGCCGTAGAAGTTCGCCTCGAACTCCCGGCGTATGTCGTCGATCGAGGAGTCGAGAAAGGACGCGCCGACCGAGGCACCGGCATTGTTGATCAGCACGGTCACGTCCTGCGCCTGCGCGGCGGCGGCCGCCACGGAGGCCGGGTCGGTGACCTCCAGCGCCACCGGGACCGCGTCGGGGTGCGTCACACTGTGCGGATCGCGGGCCGTGGCGTAGACCTTGCCGGCACCGCGCACGTACAGCTCTTCCACGAGCGCCTTGCCTATGCCGCGGCTGCCGCCGGTGACGAAGACGTTCGCGCCCTTCAAAACAGTCATGACTCTCCCCAAAGAATGTGAAACCGATCAGTTTCCAGAAGAGTAAACCGATCGGTTTTCTGGCGCAAGCTCAAGGGGCAATCCGAACCCCGCCGCATCGGCGTGTGCAGGTGGCCGTCGTCACCGGTGCCAGCAGGGGGATCGGGCCGGCGGTCGTGCGGGCGCTGGTCGCGGAGGGGGGCACGGTCCATGCCGGCGCCCGGCACTCCTCGGCCGGGTTGGAGGAACTGGCCGCGACGGGGAGCGTGCGGGTCGTACCGGTCGGCCTGGGCGAGGCGTCGGGACCCGCGCGGCTCGTCGAGGCCGCGGGCGACCGGATCGACATCCTCGTCAACAACGTGGGATCGGCTCCGGCCCGCACCGGTCGCACAGCATCCGCCGCAGTACCCGCAGTACCTTTGTTTATTGTCTGGTCCAATTCGGGGGTGGTGCGCCCTCCGCGTCCCCTGACCTGCGTCACGGAGTGTTCGCCCGCATGCGAAGTCGCTTACGCAAAAGGGTAGTTGCGCCCAACGTGGTTCTCTCAGCCGACGGCGACTGTCCGCCGGTGGATCGGGCCCGTGCCTTTGCTGAGCGGCAGTCCCGTGCCTCGGCGGGTGTGGGCGATGATCTCCGCGGTGATGGGGCAGCATGCGCCGGCTGGTGTCCAGCGCGTTCAGGTGCTGGACGTTGAGCTCAGGACCGCCGACGCTGCACAGCAGCGCGGGCAAAGGACCGAGGTGTCACCGGCTCCAGTGCCTCGCCTGCCGTCGGCCACCCACCGTGGCCAAGCGGTCAGTAGATCGTCCGGGCCGTGGGCGGCATCGACGCCCGGGCAGTCGACTCCGCTGCGCGAGACCGTCACGACGGGAACAGGTGCACCACCTGGCGGGACGCCACCGTCGTTTCCGACGCACGTGGCGGACCTTGACCGGTCGGCAGTACCGAGCTCCCCGGCCCGGGATTACCACCGGACACGGGACCGGGTCGAAGGCTCTGGCGTGACGACAGCGCTGTCCGTCGTACCGCCGCCATGGCCGGAGCAACGCGCTTCCCGGGCGGTGCGCCGACCCCGGATCCGGCCGACAGCAATCCGGACTCATTGGCAGCGCGGTCACCTCCGGGCGTTCCGGGGAGGGGACCTGTGCCTGATACCCACGGATTTTTTCGGACGTACGGTGCATCCGCCGGCCTGCGCCTGTGCGAAGAGGCTGTGGAGACGGCCGACTCCGAACCGAACGTCCGTACGACCGCGAGGCCGTCCCCGGTCGTACGGAAAGCCACTCGCGGGTATCGCGTCGGGGGGGGTGGCCGAGCGGCAGCGGAACAGGGCGGCGCAGGCTTCACCGGCCCGTCGGGCCGCGTCGCCCAGGCGGGCACGGGCACGGGCACGGTCACCTCGTTGCGGAAATGATCGGGCGACGAGGCAACGGCGTCGGAGCAAGCGCGTGGAGGCATGATCGTGAGCGCGGACGGACAGCGGAACACGACCGACGTCGCGGACGGACACGGCGGGCGCGGGCCCGAGTGGCGACGGTCGAACCCACGGTGTGATGCCAGTGGCCACAACGGCGGGGCATCGCATGCCCACCGCCCGCCACCGGCGTGGCCTCGGCCCGCACGGCGACCGCGCGGACTTCCGGTTCAGGGGTGATCCGTCGCTGCGCGCCCGACGGCTTGGTCTCCTGACGGCGAGGTGGTCGTTCGTCGCCCGCCCTCCTGCCGTCGCCGTCTGCCGCCACCTGCGTTTTCATCGCGGTCGGGACCAATCCCCGGCCCGCACAGGATCGGATTACGTCCGGAGATGTCCCAACCACGGAGGGCGTTGTGAAAGAAGCCGTACATATCGGCAGAAACCCATCGACGGAGCCGGACCTGGAAGAGCTGGTGGGCCGCGTGGCCCTGGGGGACGAGCCTGCGTTCGCTTCTGTCTACGACGCCGTCGTGAACCCGGTTCTGGGCGTCGTACGTGCCGTGCTGCGCGATCAGGCACAGTCCGAGGAAGTGGCCCAGGAGGTTCTGGTGGAGGTGTGGCGCACCGCTCCGCGCTACCGTTCCGACCGCGGGACGGCGATCAACTGGATCCTCACCCTCGCCCACCGCCGGGCGGTGGACCGCGTCCGGCACGTGGAAGCCGTGGCCGCCCGGGACCACAAGGCCGCGCTGCTGGAGCACACTCCCGAGTACGACGAGGTGACCGAGCAGGTCGAGGCACGGCTGGAGCGGGAACAGGTGCGGCGCTGTCTGCGCACGCTGACCGAGATCCAGCGCCAGGCGGTCACCCTGGCCTATTACCGCGGACTGACCTATCGCCAGGTCGCGGAGTCCCTCGCCCTCCCTCTGGGCACCGTCAAAACCCGTCTGCGCGACGGACTCATCCGGCTGCGCGACTGCCTGGGGGTGACCGCATGACCACCGCCGAACTGCACCGCATGACCGGCGCCTACGCCCTTCACGCCCTGTCCGACGAGGAACGCGACGCCTTCGAGCGGCATCTGGCCGACTGCGAGCCCTGTGCTCAGGAGGCCGCCGAGCTGTGCGCCACCGCGGCCCGCCTGGGTCTCGCCGTCTCTGTGACGCCTCGGCGGGAGATGCGCGAGCAGGTGCTGCGCCGCATCACGACCGTCCGTCAGGACTCCCCCGGCGAGCCGACGCCGATTCGTTCGGGCCGTGCGCGACTGCGGGCCCGGCTGCTGTCGCGGTGGACGCTGGCCGCCTGCCTCGCGGCCGCTGCCGCGCTCGGCGGCACCACGGTGTGGCAGCACCAGCGGGCCGAGGACGCGCTCGGCCGGGCGCGCCGGGCCGAGCAGGGAACAGCGCAGATCAGCGCGGTGCTCACCGCACCGGACGCCAGGACCGGGGTCGCGAAGCTGGCCGGCGGTGCCACCGGCACCGTGGTTGTCTCGCACGAGCGGGACCAGGCGGTGTTCCTCGCCGCCGGGATGGCGCATCCGCCGACGGGCAAGGTCTACCAGCTGTGGTTCGACGACGGGGGCACCATGCGCTCCGCCGGTCTGATGGACCCCGGACTCAGCGACCAGGCCGTCCTGCTGCGGGGGGCCGTGGACGGGGCTTCGGGCATGGGTGTCACCGTCGAGCCCGCGGGCGGCTCGAAACAGCCCACCACCAGCCCGCTGGCCCTGGTAAAGCTCCCCGCCTGAGAAGGTGTGGCCCCGCCAAGGGCGGGGCCACCACACCTCAGCGGGGCGGGCGCGGGAAGAAGCCGCTGGTGCGGGCCGCGTACTGGGCGTATCCGGGCCGCTGGGCCATGTGCCGCTCCAGCAGACGCTTCCCACTGCCCCAGATCAGCAGACAGCTCATCACCAGCGGCGACACGACCGTCAGGGCGGCGACCTCGGCGGAGTCGCAGGCGATCAGGTACAGCCCCCACCAGACGCAGAAGTCACCGAAGTAGTTGGGGTGACGGGTGTAGCGCCACAGTCCCTGGTCCATGATCCGGCCTTTGTGGGCCGGATCTGCCTTGAAGCGGGCGAGTTGGGCGTCTCCGACCGCCTCGAAGCACACACCGAGTACCACGAGTGCCGTGCCGGCGGCGGCGAACGCCGTCAGGGGACCGGGCACGTACTGCGCGGCCTGGACCGGCAGCGACACCAGCCACACCAGCGCGCCCTGGAGGAGGTAGACCATGCGCAGGGCGTACAGGTTCCGGCTGCCGGGGGCCTTGCCGAGCAGTTGGTCGTAGCGCGGATCCTCGCCGTGGCCACGGCCGCGCCGGGCGATGTGCCCGGCCAGCCGCAGGCCCCACAGTGCCGTGAGCGCGGTGACCAGGTAGCGACGGCCCGGATCGCCCTCGCCGGCGGAAGCCGCGCAGCTCGCGACGGCGACCGCGGTGAAGGCGATTCCCCAGGCGATGTCGACGATCCGGTGCAGACCACGCCGTACGGCGATCGCGAACGTCACCAGCATGACGGCGAGCGAGGCCGCTGCGGCCCATCCCAGATTCACCGCGAAGGCGCCCCATGCGAAGCCGCTCACCGCTGGTCCGGTCCCGCGTACCAGTCCCGGGGCGTCGCGGGCATCCCGGCATCCCCGCCGGGTGCCGGCCGCACGCTCAGGATCTGGTCCACTCCCATCCGCCGTTCCTCGAACGCCAGGGCCCCGCCGACCAGGTACAGCCGCCACACCCGGGCCGTCTCCTCGCCGACGAGCCGGACGAAGTCGGCCCAGCGGTCCTCAAGGGTGCGGTGCCAGGCGGCGACCGTACGGACGTAGTGTTCGCGCAGCGATTCGGTCGAGCGGACCTCCAGCCCGGCCTCCTCCAGCAGGGCGACGGTCTCCCCGAGCGGGCGCATGTGCATGTCGGGGGCGATGTACGCCTCGATGAACGCGCCGCCGCCGGGCGCCTTCGTCCCGCGGGACATCTGCTGCACGAGCACGCGTCCCCGCGGCCGGACCAGGCGGTGCAGGGCGGCGGCGAACGCCGGGTACTCGGCGTCCCCGACGTGCTCGCCCATCTCGACGGTGGCGACGGCGTCGTAGGCACCGCCCGTGATGTCGCGGTAGTCCTGGCACACCACCTCGACCAGGTCCTCCAGACCGCGCTCGGCGACCTGTTCGCGGACGTGGGCGGCCTGTTCCCTGGCCAGGGTGACGGCGGTGACCTGCGCCTTGTGCCGCTGTGCCGCGTAGAGCGTGAGCGAACCCCAGCCGCAGCCGATGTCCAGCAGCCGGGCGCCGGGCGTGAGAGCGAGCTTGCGGCAGATCAGCTCCAGCTTGGCGCGCTGGGCGTCGGCCGGGGTGAGGTCCGGTTCGTCGCCGGTCCAGTAGCCGCACGAGTACGCCATGGTCTCGTCGAGGAGGAGGCGGTAGAAGTCGTTGGAGAGGTCGTAGTGGTGGCTGATGGCGGCCCGGTCGCGGGCCTTGCTGTGCAGACCGCCGCGCAGCCGTGCCTGAGAGGCGGGGGCGGGCGGCCTTGGTCCGGCCGCGCCCAGCAGCGCGGCGGTTGTGGTGGCGCGGGCCAGGTCGGCGAGGCCGAGCCGTGGCGGGTGCAGACCGCGTTCCCGGGCGGCTGTCCACATGGTGCGCAGCCCCTCCGCGAGGTCTCCGTCCACGTCGATCTCGCCGGTGACGTACGCCTGTGCCAGGCCCAGCTCTCCGGGCTGCCACAGCAGGCGGCGCAGGGCGCGCCGGGAGCGGACCACGACGGCAGGTCCCTCTGTCGGGCCCGCCTCGCTGCCGTCCCAGGCCCGCAGCCGCACCGGGAGAGGCCCGCCCAGCGCGGTCTCGGCGAGCGCGGCGAGGCGCTGGGCGGCGCCGGTCCGAACAGTCTGGATGGTGTTCATCGGGCGGGGTTCTCCTTGGTGAACAGGTACTGCTGGACGTCGAGGTATCCGGAGCGGAACCCGGCCTCGGAGTAGGCGAGGTAGAGGGTCCACATGCGGCGGAAGGTGTCGTCGAAGCCGAGGGCTGCCACCTCGTCGGCCCGCTCGGTGAAGCGTTCGCGCCACAGCCGCAGCGTCTCGGCGTAGTGCGCTCCGTAGCCGTCCCGGCGCGCGGTCCGCAGGCGGGTGTGGCCGTTCACCGCCTCGGCCACCGCCTCGACGGAGGGCAGCAGACCGCCGGGGAAGATGTACTTCTGGATCCAGGTGAAGGTGTCCCGGCTGGCCAGCATCCGCTCGTGCGGCATGGTGATGGCCTGCACGGCGGCACGTCCTCCGGGGGCCAGCCGCTCGTCGAGGGTGCGGAAGTAGTCGGGCCAGAACTCGGCGCCGACGGCCTCGATCATCTCCACGCTCACGACCGCGTCGTACGTGCCGCGGACCTCGCGGTAGTCGCACAGGTCGATACGGACCCGGTCGGAAAGGCCCGCCGCGGCGACCCGTTCGAGGGCGAGGTCGCGCTGTTCGCCGGAGAGGGTGAGCGTGGTGACACGGGCGCCGCGCGCGGCGGCGCGGATCGCGAGTTCACCCCAGCCGGTGCCGATCTCCAGCACCCTGCTGCCCGCCCCGACCCCGGCGAGGTCCAGCAACCGGTCGATCTTGCGGTGCTGGGCCGCGGCCAGCAGCTCCCAGTCCGCGGGCAGGGCGCGGAACAGGGCCGAGGAGTAGGTGAGGGTGTCGTCGAGGAAGAGGGCGAAAAGTTCGTTGGACAGGTCGTAGTGGCGGCTGATGTTGGTCCGCGCGCCGTCGGGGGTGTTGCGCTGGGCGTGCGGCCGGCGCAGCGCCCAGAGCCCGCGCAGCCGCTGCAGCGGGGCCGGAATCAAGGTGGCCGCGTTGTGGGCCAGCACCGCGAGGACGGCGACCAGGTCGGGGGCGTCCCACTCGCCGGCCATGTACGACTCGCCGAAGCCGATCAGGCCCTGGCCGCCGATGCGGCCGTGGAACGCCGCCGGGTCGTGGATCTCCAGCAGGGGGCCGCCCTGCCCGCAGCTGGTGCCGTCGGCGAACCGCACGCGCAGCGGCAGGCGTTCGAAGGTACGGCGCAGCACGGCCGCGGTGACAGCCCTGCGGGCGAGGGATGTGGTCGGCGGTGCGGCAACGTCGGGCCAGCGGGCCGGGTCGACGGCTACGGGTGTGGACGGCGGGGCCGACGGCCGTACGGCGGGACGGTGTTCGGCGGTCGTCATGACGCGTTCTCCGGGGTGCGGTGGTGGGGGCGGGGCTGGACGGGCAGCCCTCGCAGGTACAGGCGGACGCCGTGCACGCGGACGGCGGCGGACACGGCGAGGGTCGAGAACGGGTGCCGCACGGCCAGCCGCAGCAGCGTGAACGGTGTGACGTCGTGGCGGCTCCCGCGAACGGTCGCGGTGAAGGACCTGGCGTCGGCGCGTTCCAGGTGCACGGTCAGGTCGAGCCGCTCGCCGGGGCGGGGCAGGCGCATGCGGTAGCGGCCGTCGACGGGGAAGAACGGCGAGACGTAGAACTTCTTGTCGGCGCGTGCCGTGCCCGTCTCATCGGGAAACAGCAGGTAGCTGTGGCGTTCGCCGTAGGTGTTGTGGACTTCGGCGACCACGCACCGCGGGGTGCCGTCGGGGTCGTGGCACCAGTACAGGGTCAGTGGGTTGAACACATGGCCGAACACGCGGGCGTGGGCCAGCATGACGACCGGGCCGCCCGCCAGGTCCACGCCGTGCGTGGCGAGGAAGGCGTCGAGTCCGGCGCGCACGGACGGCTGGTCCCCGCCGAAGTGGTCGCGCGCGTCGAAGCGGGCCAACGGCCGTAGCAGAAGCGGGAGTTGGGGCGGACTGTCGAGGTCGATCAGCCACATGTACGTGCGGTGGCGCAGCCCGTGGCGGACCGGTGCGGTCCGTACGTGGCTGATCGCACACCGGTAGAGGGCCGGCGGGGCACTCACCAGCGCACTCCCAGCACCGCGGCGGCCAGGGCTCCGGAGCGGCAGCCGTCCTCGTGGAAACCCCAGCCGTGGTAGGCCCCGGCGTAGGCGGTCACGGCGGTGTTCAACTCGGGCAGTCGTGCCTGCGCGGCGACCGACTCCGGGGTGTAGACCGGGTGTTCGTACACCATCCGGGCGAGCACCCGCCCCGGGTCCACACGGTCCTGCCCGCCCAGCGTGACGACATACGTCTCGGGCGCGTCGAGGCGCTGGAGCCGGTTCATGTCGTAGCTGACCCGCACCTGGTCGGAGCCCGTCGAGCAGGCCGGCATCAGGTAGTTCCAGGAGGCGCGGGCCCCCCGGGCGCGCGGAAGCAGGCTGGTGTCGGTGTGCAGGAGCGTGGTGTTGCGGGAGTAGCGAAAGGCTCCGAGGACCTCCTTCTCCAGCGGCGTGGCGTCGGCCAGCAGACGGACCGCCTGGTCGGGGTGGGTGGCGACGACGACACCGTCGTACGACTGCGTGGTGCCGTCGTGCGTGGTGATGTCGACGCCGTCCGGGTGCCGGCGCACGGCGCGCACCGGAGCCGCGAGGCGCACCGCGTCGAGACAGGCGGCGACCCGGTCGACGTAGGTGCGCGAACCGCCCGTGACGGTGCGCCAGGTCGGTGCTCCGGTCACGGAGAGCATCCCGTGGTGCTCCAGGAAGCGGAACAGGTAGGCGGCGGGGTAGCGCTGGGCGGTGACGGCGTCGCAGGACCACACCGCCGACACGAGCGGGGTCATGAAGTGGGCGCGGAAGTAGGCCGAGAAGCCCTCCCGGTCGAGGAACGCTCCCAGGGTGCGGGGACTCTCGGGCTCCTTCTCGAGCAGGCGGCGCGCGGCGCGGTGGAAGGCGGGCACCTCGGCAAGCATGCGCAGATAGGAGCCGCGCAGCGCGTTCCGCGGCCGGGTGAACAGCCCCGCAGGGCCACGGGCACCCGCGTACTCCAGCCCGCATCCCCCGCACCGCACCGACATGCTCATCTCCGACTCCTGCGTGGCGACGCCGAGTTCGTCGAAGAGGCGCAGCAGCCGCGGGTAGGTGCGCCGGTTGTGCACGATGAACCCGGAGTCGACGCGCCGGGTCACGCCGTCGCCGGAGGTCAGTTCGTGGGTGTGGGCGTGCCCGCCGAGCCGGTCGTCCGCCTCGTACAGAGTGACGTGGCGGTCGCGGCTCAGAACGTACGCGGCGGTCAGCCCCGCGACCCCACTGCCCACGACGGCGACGCTCCGCCCCCCGCGTGCGCCGCCGCCGGCCCCCCGCCGTTCCCACGGTCCGCTCCCTGACACACGCGACATCGCTTCTCCTTCCGGTCGCCGCGGACACTCGTCTCGCGCGTAATCCGAAGCCGCCACGGGAGCGGATTGGCCAAATGGCCGGTCTTCCGTCGAACCGGTGAGGAACACCCGACGCGACCTGAGCCGTGTCATTCGTCGCGGCCCCCGGGCGCAATCGGGATCCGCCGTGATCACACGACATGGCTGCCGGTTGTCATACGGTCGTGACGGTCAGCCCTCTGCCCCAGCACCCCATGCCGTCCCACCCGCGCCGCCGGGACGGAAAGGCGCCTCTGCCCGCACCCGAGGAGCGCGCCCGGTTGCGTCGCGCGTGGCAGCCCGGCGACGAGCAGGCCGCCGCGGCGTCCGGCGTGACCACGGCGACGGCGCGCTCCTGGGAAAACGCCGGATCAACGCCGGTGCGTGGCGCCGGACGAGGACGGCGAAGGCATCCTCGTCACCCTCCGCCGCCCGGACCGCCAACAGGGCGTCGACCGTGTCGCCCCGGCTGTCGGGTGGTGCGCTCTGCGTGCGGGCCCCCACCACTGGGCGGCTCCTCTCGTCCGGTCTTCTCAGGGTTGGACACTGCTGCGCCGCCCTCGTTACGCATGACTTCCGGGAGCGGGCGCTCTACGGATGCGCCGAGTCGAGATCGGGCGATGCCGCGCGGCAGGCAGGCCCACGCGGTGTGACCGCGGCGGTCACGCCGCTCGCCCCACGCCCGGCAGAGCGCACCGACCGGCAACAGCCCACGGCCGCCCTGGCTCGGACCGGAGGAGGGGTGCCTCCCCCTCGCGCCGACCAGCTCGATGTCGAAACCCGGACCCATGCCGGATGCCCGGACCCGCACCACCCGACCGTCCGCCTGCCCGCGCAGGGCGCGTGACAGCCGCACCGGCGCCATGCCGTGGTCGTCTGCGCGAGCTTTTCGCGTACGTCGCTGCGCACCGGGCCGGGACCGCCGGCCGACACGCGCGCGAGGCCCACAGCCGAGCGTTCCATGACAGCTCAATGACAGATCGATCCCTTTTGTGCTCACAGGTGATCCGTGCCAGACACGACTGCGGATGGTCGCAGGGCCCAGGTTTCGCGTCGGAAACCCGGTACCCGGTACCACTGCGACGCCGAAATCAGCGAGCGGCCACAAAAGCTCGCCCAGCGGAAGGGAGTGAAATCCGACGTTGCCTTATATCCGTAGCCGGATCGGGCGCGGATTGGTCCGGGAAAAAGGTTCATCCGATCGGGTGGACGACCAATCCGCCGGGCTTTCGGAGCCGGATTCCCCACGTGACCGACGACGAGAAGCAAACGCGACAGCGCCTCACCCGGGCGCGCCCGGCCCTGGGCGCGTGCAGCGGTGTGCTGGCCGGCTTCGCCTCGCTCGGCGTCGCCGAGCTGGTGTCGGCTGCGGTGCGTCCGCAGGCCGGTCCGGTCGTGGCGGTCGGCGGGGCGGCGATCGACCGGACCCCAGCCGCTGTGAAGGACTGGGCGATCCGGCACTTCGGAACCAATGACAAGCTGGTTCTTCAGCTCGGAATTCTCGTGATGCTGGCGTTTTTCGCGCTGGTGCTGGGAATTGTCGCACTGCGTTTTCGGCGCAGTGGCGCTGCCGGTGTTCTGCTCTTCGGAATTGTCGGGGCGGTATCGGCCACCAGTCGGCCGGATTCGACAAGCCTCTCCGACGCGCTGCCCTCCGTGGTGGGCGCGATCGCGGGAGCCGCAGTGCTCTACGTCCTGGTGGGCCGCCTCGCCCGGCGGGTTCCGTCCGCGGAATCCGTTCAGGGCGAGGCGGAAGGCCCGCCTTCCGGCGCCGGGTGGGACCGCCGCGGCTTCGTGATCGCTGCGACGGCCGCTGCCGCCGCGTCCGCCGGGGCCGGCGTGATCGGCCGGACACTGAACGGGGCGAGCGGCCAGAACGCGGTCGCGTCACGCAACAAGGTCGTCCTGCCCCGTCCCGCCTCCGCGGCCGCCGCCGTTCCCAGGGGTGCCCAGCTGCGGATTCCCGGGATCAGCCCCTTCACCACGCCGAACGGTGACTTCTACCGCGTGGACACCGCCCTTGTGGTGCCCAAGGTCAACGCCACGACCTGGGCACTGCGCATCCACGGCAAGGGCGTCACCCGGCCTGTCACCCTCACCTTCGACGACCTGCTGCGGCGCGAACTGATCGAGCGCGACATCACGCTCACCTGCGTGTCGAACGAGGTCGGCGGCCCCTACGTCGGCAACGCCCGCTGGATCGGCGTACGACTGGGCGATCTGCTGGCCGAGTGCGGGGTGAAGCCGCCGTCGAAGGGCGGGACCGCCGACCAGTTGGTGGCCCGTTCCGTGGACGGGATGACGATCGGCAGCCCGGTCGAGGACGTGATGGACGGCCGTGACGCGCTGCTCGCCCTCGGCATGAACGGCGAACCGCTGCCCTTCGCCCACGGTTTCCCGGTCCGCATGGTCGTGCCCGGCCTGTACGGCTTCGTCTCCGCCTGCAAGTGGATCAGGGACATCGAGCTCACCACCTTCGACTCCTACGACCCCTACTGGGTCAAGCGCGGCTGGGCCCGGAAGGCTCCCATCAAGACCGAGTCGCGGATCGACACCCCCAAGCCGTTCGCCCGGCCCAAGACCGGCATGGTCATGGTCGGCGGGGTCGCGTGGGCCCAGCACCGCGGCATCGACAAGGTCGAGGTCCGCGTCGACGACGGCCCCTGGCAGGCGGCCCGGCTGGCCGCCGAGGACACCCGCGACACCTGGCGCCAGTGGTCCTTCCCCTGGCAGGCCACCAAGGGCGGCCACACCCTCACCGTCCGCGCCACCGACCGCACCGGCCAGGTGCAGACCGAGAAACGGACCCAGACCATCCCCGACGGTGCCAGCGGATGGCACTCCGTGGTCGTCACCGTCGACTGACCCCACAAGCCACTCTTCCCCTTCCCCGTATCGCCGCAGCTCAGGCTGCACCCACCCTCAGGAGAAACACCATGAGCACCCGTATCCGCCGTACCGCGGTCGTCCTCGCCGCCTCCGCCGTGCTGCCGCTGGCCCTCAGCGCCTGCGGCAGCAGTGGCAGCGACTCCACGAAGTCGGACTCCTCCACCAAGGCGTCCGCCTCCGCGACCGCGTCCGACGACAGCATGACCGGCGCCGGCGCCACGACCTCCGACCAGCCCTTCGGTACGGCCTGCTCCGGTGTCCCCAAGAGCGGTGCCGGCTCCTTCGACGGCATGGCCAAGGACCCGGTCGCCACCGCCGCGTCCAACAACCCGGCGCTGTCCACGCTGGTCGCCGCAGTGAAGAAGGCCGGCCTGGTCGACACCCTCAACAACGCCCAGAACATCACGGTGTTCGCGCCGACCAACGACGCCTTCGCCAAGATCCCGAAGGCCACTCTGGACAAGGTCCTCAACGACAAGGCCCAGCTGACCAAGATCCTCACCTACCACGTCGTCGGCCAGAAGCTGACGCCCAAGGACCTGGAGAACGGCTCCTTCGACACCCTGGAGAAGTCGAAGGTCACCACCTCCGGCTCCGGCGAGTCCTACACCGTCAACGACTCCGCCAAGGTGGTCTGCGGCAACGTCAAGACCGCCAACGCCAACGTCTACATCATCGACACCGTCCTCATGCCCACCAGCTGACGCCCTCACGTGCCGGGCGCCGCAGAGGCCGCGCCCGGCAGCCCGACTCCTGTGACGGGGAGAAAGCCAGGGGGCCGGGGCAAGCGCCCCGGCCCCCTGGCACGCCGCCGCACTCCTCACCTCCGCCCGATGAGCCGACACACTGTCCGAGCTCCTGGAGCGGGTGGACCTGCCCGAGAGAGCGATCAGCGTCCTGCCCGCCGACCGCGAGACCAGCGAGTACCTGGTCTCGCACCGGGACGTCGACAAGATCGCCTTCACCGGCTCGACGGGCGCCGGCCGCCGTATCGCCTCGATCGCGGGCGAGCAGCTCAAGCGCGTCAGCCTGGAGTTCGGGGGCAAGTCCGCGGCCATCATCCTGCCGGACGCCGACAGCGAGAAGGCGGTCGCGGGCCTGAAGTTCGGCTCCCTGCTCAACAACGGCGAGTCGTGCATCGCGCAGACCCGCATCCTGGCCCCGCGCGAAACGTACGAGGAGATCGTGACCGCGCTGAAGGAGCTGGTGGCGTCGCTGAAGGTGGGCGACCCGAACGACCCCGACACCTTCATCGGCCCGATGATCCGCCCCGACCAGCAGGAGCGCGTGCGCGGTCACGTCCAGCTCGGTATCGACGAGGGCGCCCGCCTGGTCACCGGCGGCCCGCAGATCCCCGAGGGCCTGGAGAAGGGCAACTACGTCACGCCCACCGTCTTCGCCGACGTCGACAACTCCATGCGGATCGCCCAGGAGGAGATCTTCGGACCGGTCCTGGTCGTCATCGCCTACGACAACGAGGACGACGCCGTCCGCATCGCCAACGACTCCGAGTACGGACTCTCCGGCGGCGTCTGGTCCGCGGACGAGAGCCACGCCATGGAGGTCGCTCGCCGGGTCCGCACCGGCACCGTCACGGTCAACGGCGCCTCCGTCGCCTTCGACGGCCCGTTCGGCGGCTTCAAGGCCAGCGGCATCGGCCGCGAGTACGGCGCGGTCGGCCTCGGCAGCTGCACCGAGTACAAGACCATCACCGTCTGCCCCGGCAACGGTGATGCACAGGGCATCGTCGATCCGAAGCTCCGTACGGCCGTTGCCCACCGCGGCCCGAGCGGACGGGCAGCCGGTCCCGGCGGCCACGCGTCGCCGGGATCGGCCCTCGGCACACACATCACGCCGACACCGGGATCGACCGCCCCGCAGGTCGCCCCGCAGCCCGTTCCGCAGCGTTGGACAGCCGGAATCGCCAATACGGTGTCGCCGCGTGCCGCACCTCGGACGGGCGGGCAGGCCACGGGCCCCTCGACCACGGTGGCGCAGCCAAAGCCGCCTCGGGATGCGGCTGCCAGGGCTGACCGGACCCTGCCGGACGGCAGGCCGGTGGACGACGGACAGCCGTGGCCCGCTGTCCGCGCCGCCTTGGCGTTGCTCCTCTCCTTCCTGCGCGGTGGCAACGAGCCCGAGGATCAGGTCGTTGACGTCGGGGGCTGTTTCCGGCCGCCGCAGCAGCCGGACGGAGTGCGCACCGGGGGCGCACACAGGTGTGCGCCCGCAACCGGACGGCAGTACGACGTCACCGGTCGCCGTGCGTAGGGGAGACGGCCGACAACCGCTTTGTAAACATCCTGGTTCCCGTCTTCGGGTCGGACCGTGTGGCGGGCCCCGGGACTATGCTTCATACGGACGTCCCAGACCCCGGCGGCCCACCGTTGCTTGGCCCCATGCCTGCGGGGAGCGGATCACTCGTCCCCTCACCCAGCGCATCCCCGAGGGAACCGGCTGGGTCCCACGCCCCGGAACATCGGCTGCCGGACCGGTCGTTCACCTGCCCGCACGACTGTACGACCGTCCCGGATTCCCGGCACGGTCTCGTGAACCGAGGCACCCCGCCCATGCGTGTCCCACCCGCCCTGAACGTCCACCGGCACGACACCGGCAGCCGGGCCCTGATCACCCTGACCGGTGAGATCGACCTGAACTCGGCGCCCCTGGTGCACGCGTCCCTGGCGCGGTGCCTGTACGACGGCATCCGCGCCATCGACGTCGACGTCACCGCCGTGACCTTCTGCGGCCACAACAGTCTCAATGCCTTCCTCTGCGCCCTGCTGCACACCGCCGCGGCCGGAGGATCCCTGCAACTGCACCACCCCAGCCCGGCGTTGGAACGCCTCGTCGCGCTCACCGGCTCCGGTTCCCTCTTCGTCACCCTCCCCGACGCCCACGCCGGGTACCGGTCGCCTACGCAGGCCTTTCCCCTGCCCCAGGCCGCACCCTGGCTCGCTCCGGCCCTGCCCGCTCTCCCGGGCGGTGTGCTGTGACGGCCCCACCCGGGCCGGGCCGGCCGGGAACGGGCTCAGGCCGCCTGCCGCTCGCAACGCGCACCTCGCCCGTGAGTCTGCGCCGGCTCAACCGCTGGCAGGCCGAGGGACTGCGCGAGGACCTGGCAGACCTGTACGCGGAGTCCTGCGCCACAACATCCGGCTGGGAGCACCGCCGCCGGAAGGACTTCGTGCGGCGCCTCACGCATGACACCTGGCGACCGGGGTTCACCATGCTGACCGCCCAGGCACCCGGCCTGGTGGGATACGCGTTCGGATTCCCCATAGCGCGTGACGGCTCCTGGTGGACGGGATTTCGTGGACCCCTCCCGGAGCACGTCGCTCAACTCACCACGTCCGGACGGGTTTTCGCCCTCTGCGGGACGGTGGTCCATCCCTTCGAGCGATACCACGGCCTGGCCGACCGGCTGCAGGAGCGTCTGCTCGCCGGCGACCGGGCTCTGCTCGGGGTAACCCTGGTGGAACGGACCCATCGTGCGGCCTGCGCCGGATTCAGGTCGCGAGGGTGGTACGAAATCGGCCTGCTCTACAGGCCGCCGGGCCCCACCGTGCTGCGGGCCCTGGTCCTTCCCCTCGCAGAGCGAACGGCCGCGGAGTCGGGTGACCTCGCGCACCCAGCACGGTGCCAATAGGCGCAGCGGGACCAGGAGTCAGGCACGCGCGTGAGGGGATCGCCGGATGAACGGCGGGACGGCAGGCGTGAGTTGTGACGGCCGACGGCAGGTCCCGCCGTTCCCCGGTGGAAACCGATCCCGAGACAAGGGTGCATGCGATGGATCAGCAACTCCTTTCCAGGACGTTCGTCGAGCTGGCGGACAGCCTGGTCGCCGACTTCGACCTGATGGACTTCCTGCGCCTGCTCACCGACCGCTGTGTCGGCATGCTCGGGGTGAGTGCGGCCGGGGTACTGCTCGCCGACCGCGACGCCGGACTGCGCGTGATGGCCGCCTCCGACGAACAAGTGCGCCTGCTGGAACTCTTCCAGCTCCAGAACGACGAAGGCCCCTGCCTGGAAGCCTTCCGCACCGGCGCACAGGTCTCCGTCCCCGACGTGACGACAGAGATCCACCGCTGGCCACGGTTCGCCGCGCAGGCCCACCACAGTGGGTTCGCGGCGGTCCAGGCACTGCCGATGCGGCTGCGGGACGAGGTCGTCGGCGCCCTGAACCTCTTCCGTTCCGACGCCGGCCCCTTCGAGCCGACAGACACACTCATCGCCCAGGCCCTCGCCGACGTCGCCACCATCAGCCTGCTCCAACAACGCTCCAGCGATCGCAGCACGCTCCTCAACGAGCAGCTGCAGACGGCGCTGAACAGCCGCGTGCTGATCGAACAGGCCAAGGGGAAACTCGCCGAACGCCAGAACATCGACATGGAACGGGCCTTCACCACCCTGCGTGCCTACGCCCGCGCCCACAACCGCCGCCTGTCCGAGGTGGCCCGCGCCTTCATCGACGGCACCGAACCCCTCCCCGGCCTGGTGGCCTGACCTCGCAGCGGCTCAGGTCACCCTGTTGCAGGCGGCACCGGCAGCACGTCGTCGGTGCCGGTCGAAGGGGTCGCGTCACCAGCGTTCTCACATGGCCGGCTTGAGCCGGACGTCTCGCCTGTCGGTCGCGAGTCGCACCCCCGGTTCTCCGCGTAGAGGCGCCGCAGTGCGTGCCGCAGCGCACGCCGCATCAGCCGTGGGAGCGGCTCGCCCTCCCAGGCGGCGACCAGAGCCGATGCCACGTCCGGAACCTCGGTGTTGCACTGCCGTGAGACATCCACCAGCAGGTTCCTGGCCGGCCCGTGGAGGCAGGGGACCAGAACCATCACCATGCCGCAAACCTGGTCAACGACCGCACGGGCGGCCAGCGCCCGCCGTAGCTGATCGACCTCGGCGCGCAGGGCCACGGCGTCCTGTTCGGCCGGATTCCCCACCGGGGTCTCGACCCGCAGATCCCACCAGCTCCTGGAGGCCGTGGTTGTACGACGCATGGCATCTGCCTCCACGATTTCGGCGTGTCCGGCGTGGCCGAAGCCGATCCGGAACCGCCGGATGTCAGGCAACTTCATCGGTCACCCGCGTTGTCGCGGTCTTGGTGATCCCGACGGTCCCGGTATTGCCGGTGCTCCGGAGGGGGTTGAGGAACCCGCAACCGAAAAGGATCGAAGCGACGACGAGAAGCAGGATGAACACTGCGAGCCTCCACGGCGCGGCACAAGACAGCACTGCCGGGGGCTGGGGCCTGTTCCAACAGCGTAGCTCTGCCCGGAGGTTGCGGGTAGCGCCCGTGCAACGGCCGGCCACCCGGAACAGATGGCCACTTGACATCTGTCCCGGAAGTGCCGCAAGGGCTAGCGTGCGAGGTACGGCCCGAGCCCCCGGCAGCGTCGATCACCTCTCGCGCTCCCTCGGGAGCGCATCTCGCGCATCAGTGCCGGAACCCTCCCGCCCCCAACGGGCCTCCTGCACCCGCCGTCGCCACCGGATCCCGGCACGGCATCGATGCGCCCCGGGCGGGCACCCTTTCGCGCCCGCCGTCTCGCACGCACACCATCGCAGGCGGCACACATGTACGCCCTGATCCTTCCGGCCTCGACCCCCTTCGTCCTGCTCGCCACCGTGATGGGCCTGTCCTGGTGGGAGGACCGCATACTGCCGACGCCGGCCGCACCGGTCGACATTCCCGCCGAGGCTCCGTTTGTCCCAGCGGCCCCGGCCCAGCTCACAGAGCCCGTCGGTGTCGACACTCCGTTGACACGGGAGGTCGCCAGGCGTTGACTGAGAGCACGGCGTAGGGCTATGCCACTCCGGATTGTTCGGCAGCATTCCACCTCCCCCGCTTCGCCCGGACCCCGCGGAATCAGGCACTTCTCGCGATCCGGAGGCCCGGCAATGATCATGTGGATTCTTCTCTTTCTGCTGATTCTGGTGGTGTTCGGGTTCGGCTTCACCATGCAGACCCTTTGGTGGGTCGCCGCCGTACTCCTGGTCCTGTGGATCTTCGGTTTCGCGAGGCGGGGGCGCGGCGGTGGCGGGCGGAGCCGGGGCCGCCGGTCAGGCCGCAGCCGCAGCCGCAGGTAGTCCTTGCCGGACCGTTCCCCCGCCCGCCGGACGAGCGGCCCCTGTGGCGATCACGCGCGGGAGCCCATCAAGCGAACAAGCAGAGGACAGCCATGAGCGTCAAACAGACGATCAAGCACAAGACCCAGGCGTTCAAGGGACGAATCACCGAACGCATCGGCCGGACAACCCGCAACAGGCGACTGCAGCGGCACGGCAGGACCGACCAGATCTCCGGAAACCTGAAGCAGTCCGGCGACAAGGCCAAAGACGCCTTCAAGCACTGACCGGCACCAGCCCGGGTGGCAGCCGGATCGCCTGGACGCCACCCCACCCGGGCCGGGGCCTCAGCGGCTCGACGGTGCGGACTGCGACGGCACGAGTGCTGGTTCTCCGCTCGGCGGAGCCACCGTCTTCGGGACGTCCGGCCGCCTGCCCGTGCGCGGCCACAGGCGTCTCAGCGACCGGTAGAAGCGGTCCGGCAGGAACACGGCGTCCGCGATGATCATCGCGCCGGAGAAGAGTGGCAGCCCCATGAGGACGGCGATGCCCAGGTGCATGCCCAGCAGCATGGTCAGGACCGGGTATTTGAGCCGTCCGAACAGGACGAACGGGAAGGCGACCTGCAGCAGCACGGTCAGGTAGCAGGCGACGGCGATCAGCACGTCGTGCCCGTCCACCATCAGGGAGAGCTCGGGCCAGGGGCGGAACAGGTCGAGGTTCAGGACGTAGTGGAGGGCGGTCCCGTTGCCCCAGGAGCCGCCCTGCACCTTGTAGAGGCCCGCGGACCCGTAGAGGAAACAGACCTGGGCCGCGATGACGAACATGCCGCAGTTGTGCAGCACGACCGTCAAAGTCCGGCGGGACAAGCCGAGTTGGTGCCGGAGTCCATCGGCATCCGGGCCCGCCGAACTGCTCGCCGTCTTCTCCATGGAGCCCTGGAGACGGGTTCTGCGCGCATCCAGGGACCAGCGTCGGCCGCATGCCGTGAAGACGAGGTACAGGGCCATGAGGAGGATGAGGTTGTCTCCGCCGTCGGTCATGAAGATCGCCCTGGCGTGGAACGACGCGACCACGACCGCGAACAGCACGGACACCGCCCGGGTCCGCCAGCCCAGCGTGAACAGCGCGGACGTGACGAGGGCCAGCGCATAGCAGGTCTCGAAGTACGGCCGGCTGTCGGACAGCGTGAGGATGCTGGCCCACCCGGTCTGGTCGAACAGTTGCCTGGCCAGTTCGGGCGTCCACGGTGACCCGGGCCCCCAGATCTCGTCGCGGTGCGGAAACTCGCGCAGGAGAAAGACGAGGTAGAGGAGTCCGTAGCCGATGCGCAGCACGGCCGCGGCGTACAGGGAGACCGGCTGCTCGGTCAGGGCGGTGAGAGACGCGCCGATCCGCTCCGGTACGCGGCGCGGTGGGCCCACGTCCGCCCCGTCGGGGGTACGTGGGACACCTCGGTGCGGAGCGAGTGCCTGCTCAGTTTCCATGGGAGGTCACCTTCCACCAGGGCAGATACCGCGTTTCGACAGACTTCGGCGCGGCAGCGGACGAGCCGGGGCCGGACCCCTCGGCCGGCGCGGCGACGGGCACGGTGATCACCCGCAGCTGGACGGACTCGAAAGTGCCGCCGCGCCGGTCGGTGATGCGGTCCGCCGCGATGTTGGTGAGGTACCGCTGCATCATCAGCGCCCGCTGCGAACGGGGCCGGTCGTCGCCGCCATGGGTTTCGAGGTACGAACTCCAGGCCCGCCGCAGCATGTTCTGGGCGGTGTGGCTCGGGAAGGCGTCGTGCTTCACCGCCGAGTTGTCGACGCCGCTCAGATCGAACCAACCACTCACCCGCACCCCGCCGTCCGGAGTGGTGTGCAAGGTCCGTGCCGAGATCTGCCGGTTGACCGACTCCGGATCCGGGGCGAAGAGCCGCCAGTTCTGTTCGAACAGAGGAAAGACCCAGGCGTTGACCTGCCGGCTGTACTGCCGGGAGAGGGGGTTGGGGGGTGCCACGTGCAGAAACACGAGGAGAACGTGGACCAGGGCCGTCGCCAGACACAGGGCCGCAGCCGCGCTGGTCCCCGTCTTCAGGATGACGGCCGCCTTCGAAGGCCCTTGGCGCTGAGGGGTTGTCCCGCCCCGGTCCCCGCCCCGGTCCGGTTCGTCGACGTCCGCTGTTTCGATGCCGCCGAGTGCGGCCCCACCCGGACTTTCCATCCTGGCTTCTCTCACTGTGTCTCCTGAGATTGCGCCAACGGCGCGCGACGGAATCGACCACGATCCGTCGCGCGCCGCTCGTCCTGCTCGCTCAAGGGGAGCTAGGCAGCTTTCTTGTGGTGGCCTTCGTGATCGTTGCCGTAGCCCTCGGGCTTGTCGGGCTTGCCGTGGTCCTGGCCGTAGCCGCCGTGCTCCTCGGGCTTCCCGCCGTGATCGTGGCCGTTGGGCTTCCCACCGTGGTCATGGCCGCCGGGCTTGTGGCCGTGATCGTGATGGCCGTTTCCACCGGTCGAGCCGGCTGTCGCACCACCGTTCGTACCGGCCGTAGTAGCGCCCGTGGTACCGCTCGTGGTGGCGCCCGCGATGACACCGCCCAGCGCACCGCCGGTGGTTCCGCCCGACGTCAGGACACCGCCCAGAAGACCGCCGGTCCCGCCACCCGTCGGCACACCGCCGATGACGCCGACGGTGGTGCTGCCCGTCGTGCTGCCCGTCGTGCCCGCTGTGGCGCCACCCGACGTGGCACCGGCGACAACGCCACCCGAGACCAGACCACCGGTGGTTCCGCCGGGGGCACACGTACCGCGGTTGATCGTGTTGTTGTCCAGCGTCACGGCGCCGGTACGGGCCAGCGCCCGGCCGGCGATGGTCGTTCCCGTGGTGACGGTGATCGACTCCTGGGCCATGATCGTGCCCACGAAAGTGGAGTTGGTGCCGAGCGTGGCCGAACTGCCGATCTGCCAGTACACGTTGCACGGTGAGGCGCCGTTGACGAGTGACACGTTGCTGCCGGACGCCGTCGTCAGCGTCGAACCGATCTGGAAGACCCATACGGCATTGGGGTCGCCGTGTGCGTCGAGCGTGAGCGTGCCGGTGATTCCCGCGGAGATGGGTGCCTTGTAGACGCCCGGATCCAGGGTCCTGCCGCCGAGTTCCACGGGGTCGGGAGCGGTGGGGTAGGTGACGTCCGGTGCCTGTCCGGCGGCGTTGTTGTAGCCCGTGACCAGGTCGCTCTTGGCCTGGAGCGCCACCGCGTCCGCGGAGTGCTGGGCCCCGATCACGGTGCCGGGCGGGAATCCGGTGATGGCCGTTCCCGGAGACACTCCGAGATCACCGGTGATCGACGAGGGCCCGGTGTTGGTGACCTGGGAACCGGCCAGTACGGCAAAGCTGGTCGCCGTACCGAGAGGTACGGGTGTGGCAACGGCACTTGCGCGTGTCGGCGTCATCGCGAGCACGACAGCGGCGATCACCACGGCCGTCAGGGCCGCGATCCACACCGACAGGGTGCGCCGTTGCGGCGCTTCAGGGATATTCAGCGTCATCGAGGGGCCAACTCCTTTGAGCGGATGGTCTTGGCGGTTCCCGGTCGCACAGAATCGCCTGTTTCTGGCGTTGGCATATTACCTAGGAGTGTGCCGACCAATATTTTCCAGAAGGGGTCCCGCGAAATACATAGAAATGACCAATAGGCCGGGTGGCTGTAAACCCATATTTCTCGCCAGGTGCGACCACCTGGCATGACCGGCGGAACGCAGTACATCGCGAGAAGATCACGCACGCCCCCACAGAAGGCAGGCCATTTCCGTGGGTCCGGTCGAGGCGGATCCACGTCATGATCCTTGGGTCCTCGATGAGGATCCGGCCACCACCTGCACTTATGCGATGCGCGAAGACCTGATCGCAACAGACCGGCCGCGTGCGATCCACCCGGCACGGCCAAGTCGCCGTATCACGGTATTCCACGCCTGTCAGGCCGAAGGAAAATAGACGGTCGGTGCACCGCTCGGAATATCCCCGAGCAGCGCTGTCCGCAGTATTATTGACTGCGGCCTGGTTCACTCTCATGCACAACCGCCCGGAATGGCGGGCCCCGGCGTGTTTGTGTAGGAGCCGTTGCCGTCACCGCCCGCACTACAGCCCAGGACACATCGGCGTTCGGCAATGGAACAACCGGAAGCACCACGACCGCAGCACAATTAAGCCGCGAGCCTGCGCCGCCGGGTGACAACAACGACGATGCCCATCCCCACCGTTCCGTACAGGGTGAACAACGTTCCCTGCCGGTAGAGGCTCCGTCGTTTCAGCTCATGACCGAACGCCACCTGCTCGTAGGTGCTCGTGCCGACCGAGCGGCCGGTGCCGGTGTCGTAGGAGAGCTCACACTTGTCGCCACGCCTCATCGGATCGGGATGAGACTCTCCGTCCGCGCCCAAAAGGAGCCCGGGACAGTAGGCCCCGTACGCCGATCCGGCTCTCAGCAGTGACACCATCCCCCATAGCAGCGGAATCAGGAACAGGACGAGTAACACCGCTCTGAATCGCACGGCGTCACCCTAATGGGGCGGCCACCCGCGAGGAGGTCCTTCTCGTCGGCCGTCAGGTCGTTCCTGCCTTCGGCGAAGCCGCCCCAGGACTGGGTCTGTACGCCGTGTTCGCTCATCAGGGCCTGGTAGTGGGCGCGTTGGAAGAACGGGTGCGTCTCGATCTGGTTGACGGCGGGCACGGTCTCGTTGTTGACGATCAGGTCGAGATGGTCCAGGCCCAGTTTGTCGAGCGAGGTCTCGAAGGCGCGGCGGGTGTTGTCCTCGGCCGGGGCGTCCTGGATCCACAGTTTGGTGGTGACGAAGAGTTCCTCGCGCGGGATGCCGCCTGCCTTGATCGCTCTGCCTACGGCCTCTTCGTTGCCGTAGGCGGCGGCGGTGTCGAGGAGGCGGTAGCCGGCGGCGAGGGCGTCGGAGACCGCCCTTTCGGTGTCCTCGGCGGGGATCTGGTAGACGCCGAAGCCGAGGAGTGGCATCTCGACGCCGTTGTTCAGGGTCGCGTATTGCATGAGGGGGTTCCTCGGGCGGAGACGGAGTGGGGGCGTTCAGGGGGTGACGAGGGCCTTGAGGACCTCGCGGTCCGCCATCGCCCGGTAGGCGTCCGGTGTCCGGTCGAGGGGGAAGGCGCGGTCGAAGACGCGGCCGGGGGCGATGGTGCCGTCCAGGACGTCGGGCAGCAGCTGCCCGATGTAGGCGCGGGCGGGGCTGGCGCCGCCGGTCAGGGTGATGTTGCGCATGAAGACGGCCGGGCCGATGGGGCCCTCCTCGTACTGCGGGGCGCCGAGCCGGCTGATGGTGCCGCCGTCCCGGACCGCGCCGAGCGCGGTGTCCAGGCTCTGGCGGGTGCCGACGGCCTCGATCACCTTGCCCACGCCGCCGGTCAGCTCGCGGATGCGCGCGATGCCCTCCTCGCCGCGCTCGGCCACGACGTCGGTGGCCCCGAACTCGCGGCCCAGGCCGGTGCGCGCCTCGTGGCGGCCCGCGAGCACGATCCGCTCCGCGCCCAGTCGCCGGGCGGCGACCACCGCGCACAGCCCGACCGCGCCGTCGCCGACGACGAGCACCGTGTCGCCGCGGCCGACGCCGGCGGTGACCGCGCCGTGGTGGCCTGTCGTCATTACGTCCGAGAGGGCAAGCAGGGACGGCAGGAGCGCGGAGTCGGCGGCCACCGGCAGCTTGACCAGGGTGCCGTCGGCGTACGGGACCCGGACGGCCTCGCCCTGTCCGCCGTCGACGCCGTCGAAGCCGTAGCGGCCGCCGTTGCGGCAGGAGATGTGCAGGCCCCTGGCGCAGTAGTCGCAGGTGTTGTCGCTGTAGGTGAAGGGCGCCACGACCAGGTCGCCTGACTTCAGGCCCGTCACATCCGCGCCCGTCTCCTCGACGACTCCGAGGAACTCGTGTCCCATGGGGCGGCCGGTGTCGGTGGTGGGCATGGACCGGTAGGGCCACAGGTCGCTGCCGCACACGCACGCGGCCAGCGTGCGCACCACCGCGTCGGTGGGCTTGACGATCTCGGGGTCGGGCCGGTTCTCGACGCGGACGTCTCCGGCTCCGTACATCACTGTTGCACGCATGGTTACTCCAAACAGTGGGCGGACGATCAGCGTTCGAGCATCCGCGCCTGGGCCTCGGTGTGGGTGTCTCCGGCGGCGGGCGGCAGGCTGCTGAGCTTGTCGAGCTGCTCGCGGGTGAGGGTGACCGCGTCGGCGGCGGTGTTCTCCTCGACGCGGGTGACCCGCTTGGTGCCGGGGATCGGGGCGATGTCGTCGCCCTGGGCGAGCAGCCAGGCCAGCGCGACCTGGGCGGGTGTGGCGCCGACCTCGGCGGCCAGGGCCTTGACCTCGTCGGCGAGCGCGAGGTTGCGGCGGAAGTTCTCGCCGGTGAAGCGGGGGTTGTCGCGCCGGAAGTCGGAGGCGTCGAACTGGTCGGTGGAGCGGATGGCGCCCGTCAGGAAGCCGCGGCCCAGCGGGGAGAACGGCACCAGGCCGATGTTCAGCTCCCGCAGCACGGGCAGGACGCGGTCCTCGATCCCGCGGGTCCACAGGGAGTACTCCGACTGCACCGCGGTGACCGGCTGGACGGCGTGCGCGCGCCGGATGGTGTCGGGGCCGGCCTCCGAGAGGCCGAAGGCGCGTACCTTGCCCTCGGCGATCAGCTCGCCCACCGCGTCGGCGGTCTCCTCGATCGGCGTGTTCGGGTCGACGCGGTGCTGGTAGTACAGGTCGATGTGATCGGTGCCCAGCCGCTTGAGGGAGCCCTCGACGGCGGCACGGATGTTGGCGCGGCCGGAGTCCTGGTTCCAGGCGCCCGCACCGGCGTGCGAGACCAGACCGAACTTCGTCGCCAGCACCACCTTGTCCCTGCGGCCCTGCAGCGCCCGGCCGATCAGCTCCTCGTTGGTGTAGGGGCCGTAGATCTCGGCCGTGTCGATGAGCGTGACCCCCAGTTCCAGTGCCCGGTGCACTGTCCTGATCGACCCGGCGTCGTCGGTGCCGGAGCCGGTGTAGCCGTGGGACATGCCCATCGCGCCGAGGCCGATCCGGGAAACCTCCAGGTCACGCAGTTTGGTGTAGCGCATGTCGCCCTCTCCGGTTCGTCGCGTCGCCTGGGCCCACTCTCGCCGGGCACAGCGGATCGTGCCCGGGGGCGAGGTGTCGGCGTGTTTCCCCTTCACCTTCGCCCGGATCGCGACGGTGTGGCAGGGCGGGCTCTTCAGGGGTAACGACAGGGCCCCCCTCCCGCCTGCGCGACGGGCGGGGAGCGGGCGAGACTGGACGCATGGCTACCGAGAGCGCGCACAGCGAGGGCGCCGAGCTGGGCCGCTTTCTGCGCGCCCGCCGCACCCAGACCCGCCCCGACCACGTCGGCCTCACCGTCGGCGCCGGCATCCGGCGCACCCCCGGGCTGCGTCGCGAGGAGCTGGCCACCCTCGCCGGCATCAGCATCGACTACTACGTGCGCCTGGAACGCGGCAAGGAGACCCGCCCCAGCCCCGCCGTCCTCGACTCGCTCGCCCGCGCCCTGCACATGGACGACCAGCAGCACCAGCACCTGCGCGAACTCGCCGCCCGGGCCGCCCGCTACGCCCCCGAACCGCCGCCCGCGCCCAGCCGCACGGTGCGCCCCCACCTCAAACTGCTGCTGGAATCCCTCCGCCCGAACCCGGCGTACGTCATCAGCCGCAGCCTGGACCTGCTGGCCTGGAACCCCGGCGGACTCGCCCTCTACGCGGGCCTGGACGACTGGCCGGTCAAGCAGCGCAACCTGGCCCGATACTTCTTCCTGCACCCCGCGGCGCGCGACCTCTTCCACGACTGGGAATGGCAGATCACCAACTGCGTCGCCCGCCTGCGCGCCATCGCCGGCACCGCCCCCGACGCACCCGACCTCACCAACCTCGTCGGCGAACTCCTCCTCAAGAGCCCCGACTTCGCCGGACTCTGGGAGCGCTACGAAGTCACCGGCCGCAGACCGGCCCAGAAGACCTTCCACCACCCCCAGGTCGGCACGCTCACCCTCACCTCCCAGTCCCTGCACATCGAAGGCACCCCCGGCCAACGCATCGGCGTCTACACCGCCGAACCCGGCAGCCCCGACCACGACGCCCTGCTCCTGCTGGACATGACGGCACCGCGACCGGTGCAACGGCCTTCGCCCGCGGGCGAAGCCACTCGTCAGAGGCCGTAGGTCAGGAACATCCACACCTGCGCCCGGGGGTTCGGCGGGCCGGTGGTTCGGTGACCGCGGGGCGCCCCGTCACTCGTACCGGTACTTCAGCGAGTCCGCCTCGCTCTGCCTGATGTCGGCGATCGTCAGCTCCGGCATCCGCAGTTGGGCCAACGTCACCTCGGCCGACGTCGGCTGGGCGTCCGCCGGCAGCCACTCCTCCGGCTTCCACGCCCCGCTGCGCAGCAGGGACTTGGGGCAGTGCGGGTAGACCTCCTCGATCCCCACGACCAGCGCACTGGCCGGCGGTTTGCCCACGGCGGTCAGCTGTGAGAGCAGTTCCGGGCGGGTGGAGACGCAGGCCCGGCCGTTCACCCGCAGGGTGGTGGTGCGTCCGGGGATGACGAACAGCAGCCCGGCCCGGCCGGTGGCGATGACGTTCTGCAGGGTGTCCAGCCGCTTGTTGCCCGTCGCGTCCGGTATCGCCACCGTCCGTGCGTCCAGGACCGCGACGAATCCCGCGGGGCCGCCGCGCGGGGAGACGTCGCAGTTGCCCTCGGCGTCCGCGCTGGCGACCAGGACCAGCGACGAGCAGCCGATCAACCGCCGTGTCTGCTCGGTGAGTTCGGTCATCTGCTTCCGTACGGCGGCTGCGCCGGGGAGGTCGTAGACCCCGCGCAGCGCGGCCTGGTCGGACAGGGCGTCGAGACGGAGCGAGTCGAAGGCGGTACCGGCAAGAGGCGTCGTCATGTCTCCGACCCTAAAGGGCCGACCTTCGATCGGTCTTTGGCCGCCCCGCCCCGGGGCGGGGTCAGCTGCGTTCCGTGCCCCAACTCCCGCGCAGCCCAGGAGAGTTGGACGCCTGTGAGTGTGCAGACCCCCGCCCCGAGTCCACCGAGCCCTCGCCGGCATCCGGTCATGCCTCTGCGTCGGCGCCACGACAGACTCGCTGCCCTGCCACGCGACCCGCGAGCCGACGACTACCCGATGCCGACCGTGCCGTACGGGTGGTACGCCGTGCTCCGCGGCGACGAGCTCCGTCCGGGCGAGGTCGTCAGCCTCCACTGCTTCGGGCGGGCGCTCATCGCCTTCCGGGGAGCGGACGGTCGAGCGGCCGTACGGGACGCGCACTGTCCGCACCACGGCGCGCACCTCGGCGCGGGCGGCAAGGTCGTGGACGGCAGTGTGGAATGGGCGTTCCACGGCTGGCGGTTCGGCCCGGACGGGCGGTGTGTGGCGGCTCCGTTCGCGCGCCGGACTCCGAAGGTGTCCCTCGGCGGCCTTCCGGTCGGTGAGCACAGTGGGCTCGTCTTCGTCCACGTCGGGCCGGGCTTGAGGAGCTGGCCGCGACCGGGAACGTACGGGTCGTACCGGTCGACCTGGGCGAGGCGTCGGGACCCGCGCGGCTCGTCGAGGCCGCGGATGACCGGATCGACATCCTCGCCAACAACGTGGGATCGGCTCCGGCCCGCACCGGAGGATTCCTCACGGTCACCGACGAGGAGTGGCTCACCACCCTGAACCTCAACCGGAGGGCGACGATTCCCCGCCGGGCGGCACCGTCCGACTCGCCCAAGGTGTCGGCTCGTTGGCCGAGTCAGCCCGTGGCCGGGGCCACCGTGCCGAAGGACGCTGCGGCGATCTGCTGGACGTAGCGTATTTCGGTGCCGTTGAGGTTGGTCGGGTTGAGGGAGTAGACGATCTTGCGGGAGAGGTCGCGGGTGGCGAAGACACCGCTGGTGCAGCCGGGGCGGGAGCCGGTCTTGCCCCAGACCGTGACGCCGTTGGATGCCGTCACCCTCATGATGCCCATGCTCATGCAGGCTCGGCCGGCATCGGCCGCGGTGCGGCACTGGCTGCTGTGGAAGCTGGGGACGTCGGGGACGGTGAAGAGCTCGGCCTGCTGGGCAGGCGGGAGGAAACGGCCGCGGAAGAGCGCGGTCATGAAACGGTCGAGATCGGCAGGGGTGGAGATCATGCCGCCCTCGGCCCAGGGCCAGGGGCTCTGCTCGGTGACATCCACCTGGTGCGCGGTGCCGTCCGGGGACGTGACCGTCAGGTAGCCGTGGGAGTGCGGGCCGGGCAGGCGCGGGTCGTCGGCGTCGGGAACCTGGGTGTCGCGCAGTCCGAGGGGCCGGGTGATCCGCGAGCTCACCTCGTGGGCGAAGGTGCGCCCGGTGATCTTCTCTATCAGGAGGCCGGCGACGTAGTAGTTCATCCCGTTGTACTGCTGCGCGGTGCCCGGCGCGAACTGCATCGGCTGGCCCGTCATCAGGTCGATCACCTGCTGGGGTGTGAAGCTCTTGAAGCGGTTGGCGGCGAACCATTCGGGGCTGCCGTCGCCGAAGTCGGGGTTGTGGACGCCGTTCGGCAGGCCGCTGGTGTGGTTGAGCAACTGGCCGATCTCGATGGGCGGGAGGCCGGCGGGCAGGATCCCCGGCAGGTACTGCTGGACCGGTTCGTCCAGGTCGATGCGGTGCTCGGCAGCGAGCTGGAGAACGATCGTGGCGGTGAAGACCTTGGAAATACTGCCGATCCGGATGTGCGCGTCGGACGGAACACCCTGACCCGTCTCCAGGTCGCCCACACCTGAAGTGCCCGACCAGTGACCCGCGCGACCGGTGATCCGAAGCAGCGCGCCGGTGACATCCGCGGCCGGTAAGCCAGCGATGGCCGCCCGGAGTTCGGCCGGATCGAGCGCCGGCAGCGGCGCGGCGGAAGCGGCGGCGGGTGCTGGAGCCGAGACGACGGCGGAGGCGGAGGCGGCAGGGGCCGTAACCACCGCCAGAGCGGCCAGCATGGCGCCCGACGCGGCCACGGTGGACCAACGGGGGCGAACGGCGGAGCAGTTCACAGTGAAGCTCTCCCAACTGGTGGCGGTGGGACCGGCGGTCGAACGGCCCTGCCACGAGTCTCTTCCGTCCCAGCAGCCCTGATCATCAGGGAACGCCCCTGAGCGAACCCTGACCGCACCCCGACACCTGATGGGGGGTCAGACCTGGTCCACAGGGACCGCTGCCGATGCCGACGTCTCAGCACGCCCATGCCCCGGCATCCCACCCACCGCGCTATTGCACACCTGTGACAGCGGACGCACAGCCTCGTCACCCGCTGCCGGAATACTCCGTCTTGTCGCGAAGGGCAGCAAGCCGAGCGGACCGGTTCAGGTCCAGGGGACGGCCGGCGGTTCCCGCGAATCTCTCGTCGCAGCGTCATTCACATCAGCAGGGGGAACCTCGATGTCCGCTCGTAACCGTCGGCGCGCCGGCGCAACCGTCATCACCGCGGGTGCCGCCGCCCTGCTCGCCCTGTGCGGCACGGCCTGTGCCGCGCCGGCCGCCCCGTCCTCCGGCGGAGCCAGGGGCAGCGCCGCGATGGTCGCCGCAGCCGCGTCCGCCCGCACGCTCACCGTGCCCAGGGGACTCACCATCAGCAACGGCACCCGCCACGTGATCGTCAACGGCAGGTCGATCGACTTCGGCACCACGGTCCGTGACCTGGCCTGGAACCCGGGCGGCAGCAGGGCCGCGTTCATCGACGGGCACGGCAACCTCGTCGTCTCCAACCCCGACGGCACCCACCGCGTCACCGTCGCCGCCAACCCGGGCGGCCAGACGTGGTCCCACCCCACCTGGCAGGTGACCGCCGCCGACCGGACGAACCAGATCCCCGCGAAGAACAACCTCATCTTCTCGGCGAAGATCCACGGCAGCACCGTCCTGGAGGGCGTCAAGGCCACCAGCAACCACGGCAGGCCGGCCAGGATCAGCCTGAATGGCGAACCGGGGGACGGTGCCCTCCCGCAGACCGACAACACCTGGCCGAACGTCGGCGGCAAGTACGGCTCGGCCGTCTACGAGAACACCCACACCGGCGAGGTCTACATCCGCGACGACTACCTGCGGCAGCAGGGCGGCGCGCTGGCCAAGGGTTCGGAGCCCGCACTCTCCCCCGACAACGAGGAGGTCGTCTTCGTCCGTTCCGTCCACGGCCACGACCACCTCTTCGTGGAGGACCTCGGCAGCTCCACGAACACCGTCAAGGACGTCACCCCCACCGCCACCACCGACTACACCGAGCCCACCTGGTCCCCCAACGGCAAGACCGTCGCCTTCCGCGCCCCGAACGGTACGTACACCATCACCAAGGGCGCCCACGGCTTCGGCAGGCCCGTGAAGGTCTCCACCCACACCGGCCTGCCCGCCTACCGAGGCTGACCGCCCAACCGCCCGCCGGAGCGGGCGAGTTCCGCCCGGAGCTCGGGCAGGTGCTGGTCGGCCGTGTCGTGCGGCAGGTACTCGACCACATCGAGAAATCGGAACAGAACCTGGCTCCTGGTGACGGCGAACTCGTAGTCGCCGAACCCCACCACGGCACCCATGTCCCCACGGACAGCGCCCCGGACGACATGCGCGGTCATGTCGTCTGGGCTCTGTGCCGTCAGCCCCCGCCGCGCGTTGGGACGCGCCAGATACGGGCAGACCATCGAGGCGTAGAGCATGCACGCACGGTGACCCGGCCCCTCCGGCGTCGCCGCCATGTTCCGGTACGGCCGCCCGGCGTCGAGCGCCTCCCGGATCGCCGAACTCTCCGCGGCGCCGACCACCCGCCACACCGCCCCCCTGGGCATCAGAGTGCCGCACACGGAACACAGCCGCTGCCGCGCACACTCCGCGCTGCGCCCGTAGTCGGTGAGCGCGAACTGAGGCTCGTCGCCCTCCCAGGGCGTGATGGCGGGCACGGGATAGCCCCGGCTGTCACGAGGCCTGCCCTCGACGGTCACCGGCATGGGAACTGAATCGAATCGCACACCTCATGGTCGTCCACATGGGAGCCTGCCGCGACGGCCGGCCGGACATTCACCGGACCGGTGCTCTGAACGACCGCCCCTGCTCCGGTCCGGCCGGCGCGAACGCGCGTCGCGGCGGCTCCACGCGGCGGGCCAGCCTTCGGCCCCACCGCCGGCTCGGTACTTCGACGTACCTGTACGTCAGGGCGCAGAACGGCAACAGCACGGCGACGAAGGCCAGTTCGGCCACGGGACTGTCCTGCCGCAACCGGCCGACCGTGCCGTCGGTCACCGCCAGCAGCACCGGATGCACCAGATAGACCGAGTAACTGACCGTTCCCAGCCAGCTCAGCCAACGCGGAACCCGTCGGCGGCGCAACGCCAGACCGGTGCCGAAGGTGAGGACAGCCAGGAGGAAGGCCACAACCCAGCCGCGCCGGGTGAACTGGGCCACGCCCGGCCCGCCCCCGTTCCACAACGCACTCCCCACGGCACAGGTGACCACCACAGCGACCGTGCCCGCGACGCACCGCCGGCTGCTCCGACCGTTCTCGGCCCGGTGGACGGCGCTCCCGAGGAACATGACGGCGAGGATCACCAGCCCCTCCCACATGGGGACCGTGCCGTCGAAAGCGACCAGGACGAGCGCCAGCACCCCGCCCAGCAGGCCCCCGAACGCCGCCGGAGCGGCTGTGGCCGGAGCGGCCGCGCTGGTCGGCGGTGTCGCAGGAACGGCCGACGCGGCGAGCGCCCCGGCCGGTACAGGTGAGGAGAAGGCCAAGGTGAAGCCCACGATCGTCCTCGTGCACGGCGGTTACGCCGATTCCTCCTGCTGGAACGCCACCATCAAGGAGCTGCAGCACAAGGGCTGCACCACGATCTCCGGGTCGAACCCGCTGCGGGGCATTCCGACCGACGCCCCGTACATCGCGAGCCTGCTGGACTCCATCAGCGGACCGGTCGTGCTGGTCGCGCACTCCATGGGCGGGACGGTCATCACGAACGCCGCCGCCAGGAAGAGCAACGTCAAGGCGCTGGTCTACGTCGCCGCGTTCGTGCCCGAGGTCGGCGAGACGCAGGGCGAGCTCATCACCAAGTTCCCGGGCAGCGAGGTCGAACCGGTGAGCGTCCCGGTCCCGTACACGAAGGCCGACGGTACGACCGGGATCGACCTGTACCTGGGCAAGGACGGGCAGGCCGCCTTCGCCGCCGACATCTCCACCTCCGACTTCAAGGTCCTCCAGGCCACGCAACGGCCGTTCGACGCCGATTCCTTCACCTTCCCGACGACGGCCGCGGCCTGGAAGACGATCCCGGTGTGGGGTCTGGTCGCCGGTCAGGACAAGGCGATCCCGCCGGCCTGCGAGCGCTGGATGTACAGCCGGGCGAACGCCCGCAAGGTCGTCGAGGTGCCCGGCTCCTCCCACGTCGTGATGCTCAGTCACCCCAGGATCGTCGCCGGTCTCATCGAGGACGCCGCCAAGGCGACCGGCTGACGTACACGGCGAACGCCCCGGTCCGTCTCCACGGACCGGGGCGTTCCGGCTGCCTGCCGGCAGCCCCTCGACCGTCGCCACCGGCGCCGACGATCTGCCCGAGTCGGCCCGCTTCATGGGCTACGACGGGGACTTCAAGCTGAACCGCCGGTGATCGAGAGGACGCCGCCGATCTTCACGTCCTTGTAGAACCACTTGGCGTCGGCGCCTTCCAGGCCGATCCAGGCGCCGGTGACGTCGGTGCCTTGCCTGCCGGGGCTCCTCCCCTTGTAGGAGCGGGTGACGCCGACGTAGACCGGCTTGTTGTCGGCGTCACGCAGTTCGACCGCGAGCGTGACCTCCGTGTACAAGCCGACTCCGGCGGTGGAGTCGGTGACGGTCAGGACCTTGGTGTCGTGCTTCCCGTACACGGTCAACGGCCCGACGAACGTAGGGCTGTTGGCGGAGTCCGAGGTCAGCGGCATGACCCGGCCCCCGACGAGCAGGGCACGCTTGGCGAGGTCGAGCGTGCCGGTGGCGGGCACCGCGGAGGCGGGCGTCGACACTGCGGCCGAAGGCGACGGGCGCGCCGACCGCGACTGCGCCGGGGCGGCGGGCGCGGCGGTACCCGGCAGCTGACGGCCGTTCTCCTTCCCCGTGAGGTCCTGGGTCAGCGCGAAGCCCACCAGGGCGAGGGCGACCGCACCCGCGGCCAGCATGCCGGCCGTCCGACGGCGCGCCCGGCGCACCGCACGGCCGCGGACCTGGGCGCCGGTGAGGACCGAACGGGCTTCCTGTTCCACCTCCGCGGCGAACTCGCGCAGCGCGACCGAGAGTTCGTCGGTGTCGTCCATGAACCCGTTGACTCCGTTGGAGAGTTCATCCGACACGGCCGCTCTCCTTCCGACTCCGAACCGGCACATCGGCCCCGTCCGCCTCGTCAAGGGTCAGCTGCTTCGCCAGTGCCGCCCTTCCCCGGTACAGCCTGGCCTTGACCGTCCCCACGGGCGCACCCGTCTCGGAGGCTATCTGCTCGACGCTCACGTCACACAGATGGTGCAGGACGATCACCATCCGCTGTGCCGTGGGCAGTTGGCGCAGTGCGGCGACAAGTGCCGGGTGATCGGGACTGGGTCCGGGCGTGGACACGGGCGGTGGGGTGCGGCGCACCAGCTCCAGCCAGCGTCTGGCCCGGCGCCAGCGGCTGACCGCCAGCCGCATGGCGACCGTGCGTATCCAGGCCTCGGGTGCCTCGTCCGCGAGGAAGTCCCCGCGCCGGTCCCAGGCCCGTACGAACGCCTCCTGGACCACGTCCTGCGCCTCCTCGCGATCCCCCGTGAACGCCGCGAGCTGGCCGGTCAGACGGGGGAACGCGGCGGCGTAGAAGGCGTCGAACTCGTCCTCGGTCATGACCTCACCGGAGTCTTGGAATTCCCGTGCAACCCGACCGCCGCACCGTGCGTACAGGAAAGACGACGAACACGCGTCTCAGGATCCACTCCCCCCACAGTTGTATCGGAGGACCACCGAAGTGCCCGACCTCCACGACGACTTCACCGCGTACGCGCACGCACATCTGCCCCGGCTGGTCACCACCGCGCACCTGCTCTCGGGCGACCCCCGCGCGGCGGCCGAGCTGGTGCGGAGAGCGCTGGTGAGAGTGTGCGCGCGGTGGCGCCGGATACCTCGGGACGACGTGGACTTCTATGTACGACGGTCCCTGGTGAAGGAGTTCCTGCGCGGGGCGCGCCGCCGACGGTCCCTGCCCGACGGTGTGTTGAAGGACACGTCCGCGCGGCAGCGGGCCGTGCTCGTGCTGCTGCACCGGGAGGGTCTGCGGGAGGCGGAGGTCGCCCAGCTGCTCGGCTGGTCGACCGGTGCGGTGGGCAGCCGGGCCCGGCGGGGGCTGGCGGTATGCGGGGGTGACGCGGGGCGGCTGCGGGGGCTCTTCGCGGAGGTCGCGGAGACCGCCGAGGCGGCCCGAGTCGGCACCGGGGCGGTCCCGTTCGGTGTTCCGCTCGATGCCGTGGAGCAGCGGGGCCGGGCGCTGCGCCGCCGCCGTAGGGCCGTGGTCGCCGTGCTCTGCGCGCTGCTGCTCGTCCCGGCGGGTGTCTTCGCCGCCGACCGGATCAGGGGCGGCGGCACCGCGGACGGATCGGCCGCCGGGGCGGCCGACGGGGCGCGGAGCCCGATACGGGTCGTGGCGCCCGGCGAGCGGGTGGATGCCCTGCCGGGGGTGCAGGTCTGGCTGACGAGCGACGGCAAGCACTGGTCGACGCCGCAACGGCCCAACCAGTTCCTCGGGTTGACCGGCGACAGCTACGCGAGCCGCTCGAAAGCCGGTGCCGAGAGCGAGAGGCCGACCGCCTCCGTGCAGCCCGACCGGCTGAACAACTCGTACTTCCTGTCCGGCCTGTACCGCGGCCTGTCCGCCGACCCCGCGCGCGTCGAGGTCACCGTCGACGGCAGCAGAATGACCGGCACGGTTCTCACGCTGGCGGGCAGCCCGGGCTGGGGCGTCTGGTACACGCGCGCACCGCTGTCCCTGGCGGAACTGAAGTCGAGTTACGGCGACGGCGGTCCGACCGTCACGGTGTACGACGCGGCCGGCAAGGTCGTCGCACGGGGCGGGGCCCAGTGGTGAAGCGCGCCGCCAGGTCCTCCGGGCCGCGCATCCCGCTCCGCCTCCGGCTCCGCCGTACCCGGGGCCGGCTGCTGCGGCGGCTGATCATCGCCCTTCTCCTGCTGATCGTGGCGCTGTGCACGGCCGCGGTCGTCGCGTACCGGCTGACGGGCATCCCCGACCCGCACCCGGAGACCGTCACCCAGAGCACGGTCTTCGTCGACGACAAGGGCTCCTATCTGGGCCGGCGTGGCCCCGTCGACCGCCAGGAGGTGCCGCTGTCGCAGGTCCCGAGGTATGTCCAGGACGCCGTGATCGCGGCCGAGAACCGCTCCTTCCGCACGGACGACGGGGTGTCGCCGCGCGCGATCGCCCGCGCGGTGCTGGCCTCGCTGACCGGCGGCGAACGGCAGGGCGGCTCCACCATCACCCAGCAGTACGTCAAGAACGCGCTGCTGAGCCCGGAGCAGTCGCTGTCCCGCAAGGCACGCGAGGCACTGATCGCGATCAAACTCGACCGCACCCGCTCCAAGGACGAGATCCTGGCGGGCTATCTCAACACCGTTTACTTCGGCCGGGGTTCGGCCGGCATCGAGGCCGCCGCGCGCAACTACTTCGGCGTGGACACCCGGAACCTGACCGTCTCCCAGGGCGCCGCGCTGGCGGCGATCGTCAACATCCCCTCGTACTACGAGAAGGCGGGCTCCGACCCCGAGGTGACCTCGACGCTCAGGGCCCGCTGGGAGTGGGTGCTCGACGCGATGACGGCGAGCGGCAGCATCACGGCGAAGCAGCGCGCCCAGGCCGCGTTCCCCGCGTTCCGGTTCTATCCGCCGGGCGCGACCGAGGGGCAGCGGCAGTACATGATCGACGTGGCGGCGCAGGAGGCCGCCGACCGGCTGGGCATCACCGAGGACCAGTTGGCGCGCGGCGGCTACACCGTGCACACCACCTTCGACCTGGCGCTCCAGGACGCCACCACAGAGGCGGTCAAGGACATCAAGAGCGACAAGGGCATCACCCTGCACACCGCCGTCGTGGCGATCGTGCCCGGCGACGGGGCGGTACGGCTGCTGTACGGAGGGTCGGACTACGCCCGGCAGCCGTTCAACGACGCGGTGGGCGGCGCCGTGGAGGCGGGGACGGCGCTGGATCCCTTCGGCATGGTCCGGCTCGGCGCCCCGCTGACCGCGCTGCCGAAGACCGCGGCACCCACCCCGCTCAAGCTGGCCTCGGCATACGCGACCGTGGCGGCGAACGGGATGTACGCGGCCCCGTACACGGTCACGAAGATCACCCGGGACGGCCGGGCGGTGTACACCGCACGCCCCGACACCCGGCGCGCGCTGGACGAGAAGGAGGCGTACATGGTGAGCGCGCAGATGTCCAAGTCGTACGGCGACGCCCTCCCCGCAGTCCCCACGGCCCGGCGCGCCCCGCAGACCGTCTTCACGGCCGG
This sequence comes from Streptomyces sp. NPDC050549, assembly GCF_040655035.1. Classification (NCBI taxonomy): domain Bacteria; kingdom Bacillati; phylum Actinomycetota; class Actinomycetes; order Kitasatosporales; family Streptomycetaceae; genus Streptomyces; species Streptomyces sp. NPDC050549. The sequence goes on along the minus strand of NZ_JBFAJD010000026.1, from coordinate 90,268 downwards.
CGCGGGCGGCGGAATCACCCGCCGCACCGTGTGGTCCACCCGCCTCGACCCCCAACTCGCGCTGACCTGCGCCCTGTTCGCCGACCGCCCCGGCAAGAAGAAGAACACGACCACCCCGGCCCAACTGCCGAACGACCCACCACCGACGGAGAGCGCGACGGAAACGACGGCGCAGATCTGGCGCTTGGCCACGACGGGAACGGGCTGACCGGACCGCCGCAGTCACCCGTGGGTGTTCCAGAACGCGCAGTGGTGGCGGAGTTCCGTAGTGCGCGTGGGAGCGATGCCGTCCGGTGCCAGGGAAAGCACCGTGTGCCGGGGCCAGTTGGGGGACGCGGGGCCGTTCGGGTCGGCCATGCCGGCGAAGCGGGCCCAGTAGTCGATCATGGTGTCGGCCAGCCGGTGCTGTGCGGCGGTGAGGTCGCGGGGGCGGCCACCGAGGTCGAACAGGTAGGGCAGCTCGCTCGCGTGCGGTGCGCCGAGCGGGAACGGCGGTGTGCCGGAGGTGAGCGGCGGAGCGTGCTCGTCGGCGAACTCGTAGCGCCAGGTGGTTACTTGGGCGGTGCGCAGGGCCGCGTCGGTGCGTGCCGTCGGGCAGGCGAAGTTCGCGTCACCGATGACGGCGCCGAACACCGGGCCGCCATCCCCCTGTTGCACCGGGTACTCGTGGACGATCGCCTCCGCCTGCCCCGGGGAGGGGAAGAAGGCGGACACGACGTCGGGCCAGGTGCCGGGGGTGACGGGGTTGCCGGCCCGGATGATGCCGGCGGCCCAGCCGTTGCCCTCGTCGTGGTTGTTCCCGATCAGGACGGGGACGTGGTGGAAACGGCCGGCCGTGATCGCCGCCCCGGGGTCGGCGGGCAGCAACGGGGTCGCGTAGGCGGGCTGTTGATCGGTGGCCTGGGCCGCGAGCAGGCGCGGGACGGACACGCGCCGCAGGCAGGACAGCGGGTCGCGCGCCGAGCCGCAGCCGACCTCGGCCGCGAGGTCCGCGCCCGTGGCGCGTGCCGTGGACAGGGGGACGGAGGACGGTGCGAACGGGCGGTCGGGGCTGCCTGCGCACGGGCCGCTCTCGATGATCGCCCGGTCGAAGAGGCCCTCGGCGGCGGGTGAGGCGAGCTGGGCGCAGACGCTGTAGCCGCCCGCCGACTCACCGGCCAGCGTCATGTTGTGCGCGTCGCCGCCGAACGCCCCGATCTCGGCACGCACCCAGCGCAACGCGGCCTGCTGGTCGGCCAGTCCGAAGGTGCCGGAGCCGGGCAGCCCCGCGTGGGCGAGGAAACCCAGGGCACCGAGGCGGTAGTTGACGGTGACGACCACGACATCGCCCCGGGTCGCCATGCGGTGGGCGTCGTAGGAGCCGCCCGCTCCGGTGGTGAAGCCGCCGCCGTGCAGCCATACGATCACCGGCCGGGGGCGGGCCGGTCCCGCGTCGTCCGGTGTCGTGACGTTCAGGTGGAGGCAGTCCTCGTCCGTACTGCCGCCGGGCACCTCACCGGCCGGCTGCGGGCAGGCGCTCGCGGGCCGGGTCGCGTCGCGCACCCCGGACCAGGGGGCGGCGGGGCGGGGCGGTACCCAGCGCAGGCGGCCGACCGGGGCCGCCGCGTAGGGGATGCCCTCGAAGGTGCGGTAGCCGTCGTGGGCCGCGCCCCGCACCACGCCGTCGTGGACGCGTACCTCGGTGGCGGTGGCGGTGGGCGGAGGCCCGGACCAGGCCGTCGCGAGTACGGCGGTCAGGGCACAGCCCAATGCGGTCAGGAGGCGGTGTGTGCGCATGGTCGTCTTCTCCCCGTCGGCAGGTTGTCGGTTGTCGGCTGTCAGCCGCCGCCCATGCCGCCCTGCCCGGCGATCATGGTCGTCGGCAGCGTGCGTACGGCTTTCTCCAGGCCCGGCGCGAGGGCGGCGAGCGAGTCCGTGCAGGCGTCGATACGGGCCCGGTACGTCCTGCGGTCCCGGCGTGACACGACCGAGGGGATGCCGCCCGCGGCGGCCAGCGCGAGCAGCGCGGCATCGGCCACGGGAATCCCGCTCACCGGGCCGTCCCCGTGCAGCGCCTCGGACACCCGGGCGCGGACCGCGGTGAGCGTCGCGCGGTCCGTGACGGTCGCCCGCCGGGTGCCGAACGGGGTGCGGGGTGCCCGCACGGTGAGCACGCCCGCCGCGACGAGCCGGTCCTCCACCTCCGTCAGGGTCCGCCTGCGCCGGCGACGCACGAGCCGCTTCCAGCTGTGCCCGCCGTCCTCCCCCGGCCGGCCGCGCGACGCGAGGTCGACCAGGGTGGCGGCCCGCACCAGCAGCCGGGTGCGGGAACGGTCGTAGGGGCCCTCGACCGAGTCGTCGTAGGCGAGCAGATACATGAGGCAGGCCAGGTCGTCGTCCACCCTTCGACGCTAGGGCCGCGCGCCCCGCCCCCGGATCGGCCGCGGGAACGGACCGGCACTGGGAGCGCGGGAGGACCGCGGCCCGGTGTCCTCCCTGAGGAGGAGGCAGGCGGTCAGGGGCGGCGCGGCCGGACGAGGCCGTGGTCGTAGGCGGCGACGACGGCGTGGACGCGGTCGCGCAGGCCAAGTTTGCGCAGCACCGCGGTGACATGGTTCTTGACGGTGGCCTCCGACAGGCGCAGCCGCTCGGCGATCTCCGCGTTCGACAGGGCCTGCCCGATCAGGGTGAGCACCTCCCGCTCGCGGCCGGAGAGATCCCGCAGCGAGGGAGGCGGTGCCTGGTCGGGCGCGGTGCTCAGGAACCGGTCGAGCACCCGGCCCAGCACGGCCGGCGCCAGCAGCGCATCGCCGCGCGCGGTGACACGGATCGCGTCGACGAGTTCGCCGGGGCGCATGTCCTTCAGCAGGAACCCGCTCGCCCCGGCCCGCAGGGCGGCGACCACATGCGCGTCCACGTCCCAGGTGGTCAGCACCAGCACCCGGGCGCGGCTGCCGTCCGCCACGATCCGCCGGGTGGCCTCGATGCCGTCCAGCACAGGCATGCGTACGTCCATCAGCACCACGTCGGGTACCAGTTCCCGGGTCAGCCGCACCGCCTCCCGGCCGTCCGGGGCCTCGCCGACCACCTCCAGGTCCTCCCGGGCGTCGATGATCATCCGGAATCCGGTGCGGACCAGGGCCTGGTCGTCGGCCACCACCACACGCAAGGTCATGACCCGCCCTCCACCGGCAGTCGCGCCGCCACCTCGAACCCTCCGCCGGCCTGCGGACCGGCACGCAGACCGCCGCCCACCAGCCGTACCCGCTCCCGCATCCCCACGAGCCCGCGCCCCGCGCCCGCAGAGGACGAACTCCCCTGTGGTGTACGGCCGTTGTCGACCACGGTGACCTCCACGCACTCCCCGTCGGCCGTCACCCGCACGTTCACCTCGTCGGCGTCGACCGCGTGGCGCAGCGTGTTGGTGAGGGCCTCCTGGACGATCCGGTACGCCGCCAGGTCCACGGTGGCCGGCAGGCCGTCGAGGACGCCCTCGCGGTGGACGCGCACTGTCATGCCGGTCGCGCGCACGGTGTCGGCGAGTTCGTCGAGGCGCGCGAGCGAGGGTCCCGGCCTCCGCTGCTCCCCGGCCGAGTCGTTCCCCCTGTCCTCGGGCCCGAACGCCCTCAGCAGCAGCCGCAGTTCACCGAGCGCCGAGCGGGCGCCGGTCTCGATGGCCCGCAGCGCCTGCCGGGCCTGGTCGGGCCGCCGGGCGAACACGTCGTCGGCGGCGCCCGCCTGAATGACCATGACGGACAGGGTGTGTGCGACCAGATCGTGCACCTCGCGCGCGATCCGCGCCCGTTCCTCGACCACGGCCCGGCGCAGCTCCGCCTCCGTCCGGGCCCGCTGCGCCCGCCGCCACTGTCCGGCGGTCCACGCGAGGACCACCGCCAGCAGATAGACCGTCACCCCCGTGGGGCCACCGCCCGCCCCGAAGGCCAGTGGAGCCGGCAGACACATCGCGGCGAGCGCCCACAGCGAGGTCCGGCGCGGTGCGGTGGCCGCCAGCACGCACAGCGTGACCTGCGCCGCGAGCAGCGCCCCCGTCAGGGACACCGCGGGCAGCAGCGCCCACACCGCGAGCCCGGCCGCCGCGTTCACGGCCAGTACGGCGACCGGGGCGCGCACCTGCCACCTCAGGGCGAGGACCTGCACGAGGACGAGGGCCACGGTCACGACCAGTCGCGGGCCGTCCCCGGCACCCGCGACCAGCACCGAGGTACCGGGCACGGCGAGCACCAGCCCGGCCGACCCCCACCACAACGCCCGCAGCTCCACGTCCCGAGCCTATCCAGCGACCGGGCCGTCCCCCGGGTCGCCGGGCCCGCGGTCCTCGAGTCGGCCGAGATCACCGCGGCTCTCGACCATTTACCGTGGACGTGGATACTGCACGGGTGACCGAGCCAGGCACCGAACTCCTCTCCGGTACCGAGCGCCCCACGTGGCTGACCCGCAACGTGAAGGTGCTGTGCGGGGTGTCCTTCCTCCAGGACGCGGCCAGCGAACTCCTCTACCCGATCCTGCCGATCTTCCTGACCGTGGTGCTGGGTGCCCCGCCCGCCGTGGTCGGCGCGATCGAGGGTGCGGCCGAGGGGGCCGCCTCGCTCACCAAGGTGGCCGCCGGGCGTCTGGCCGACCGGTTCGCCCGGCGTCCGCTGATCGGTGCGGGGTACGGCCTGGCCGCGGTCGGCAAGCTGCTCATCGCGCTGGCGACCGCCTGGCCGCTGGTCCTCGTCGCCAGGGTCACCGACCGGCTCGGCAAGGGCATGCGCGGGGCACCGCGCGACGCCCTGCTCGTGGAGGGCGTGCCGCACGGACAGCGCGGCAAGGTGTTCGGGCTGCACCGGGCCGCCGACACCGCCGGCGCGGTGGTCGGCCCGCTCGTCGGGCTGGTCCTGTACGAGGCGCTCGACCACCGGCTGCGCCCGCTGTTCTGGATCGCCGTGATCCCGGCGGTCGCCTCGGTCGCGCTGGTCGCCGCCGTCCGCGACCCCCGCACCGCACAGGCGGGCAGTTCCGCCGCGCGCACCGCCCGTACCCCCTGGCGGTCCCTGCCGCGCCCGTACTGGCGGGTCCTCGGTGTGCTGCTCGTCTTCAACCTCGTCAACTTCCCCGACGCGCTGCTGCTGTTGCGCGCCCACGACCTGGGCCTGTCGACGGCCGGGGTGGTGGGCGCCTACGCGGTCTACAACCTCGTCTACGCCGCCCTGTCCTACCCCGCGGGAGCGCTGTCCGACCGGCTCCCCCGCCCGCTGGTCTTCGCCACCGGCCTGTTCTTCTTCGCGGTCGGCTACCTCGGCCTCGGCCTGATCCACAGCCCCTGGGCGGTGTTCGTCGTACTGCCGCTCTACGGAGGTTTCGCGGCCTGCACCGACGGCGTCGGCAAGGCCTGGATCTCCACGCTCGTCGCCGACCACCAGCAGGGCAGCGCGCAGGGCCTCTACCAGGGCGCCACCGGCGCCGCCGTCCTGGTCGCGGGCGTGTGGGCGGGGCTCGCCTGGGGCGCGGACGGCCACCTACCGCTGCTGGTCTCCGGCGCCGTCGGACTGGTCCTCGCGGGTGTGCTGCCGACCGTCGCCCGCGCGCGGACCGCCGCCCGCTGACCCGGAGCTCCGACGAACCGGTCGCCTTCCAGCCATCGTTAGTGACAGGTTCTGGTCAAGAGCGGCCCAAATGCCGGACTCCTCCGACTCCCGGTGGTCGGGTCGTCCCCGACGGCTGTATCCGTGCCCGCTCGGGAGGACCTGGTGTCACAACCGACCCGCAAGAGACGTTGGTTCACAATCTGTGCCATCACAGCATCCGCCGCACTCGTGGCGATACCCGCCGGCGCCGCGCCCGGCTCGGGCGGCACCCCCTTCGGGGTCCGCGCACTGGCTCGACTGGCCGCCGAACGCGGGCAGTCGGTGGGGGCGGTCAGCCCCAAGGCCAAGGCCGACGACGGCGGTGACGACGGCAACGAGGCCGACGAGATAGCCGAGGGCGCGGACCAGTACGCCGAGGCCCGCACCTCACCCGGCATCGTCGCACCGGGCGCCTACGGCGCCGCCTGGACGAGTCTGACCAACCTGCCCAGTACCGGCGGCAGTTGGCGCAACATCACGAACCTGCCGTACAACTCCGACGACCCGCGCTACCGCGACTACGACTCCAACTCCAGCGGCGGCTCGGGCAATGTGACCGGCCGGATGGCCGCCATGGCCGCCGACAACGACGGATACGTGTACGCGGGCAGCGCGGGCGGCGGAGTGTGGCGGTCCCGGTCCGGGGGCGGCCACTGGCAGCCCATCAGCGACAGGCTGCCCGCCCAGTCCACCGGCGCGCTCGCGCTGGACGGCGCCGGACGGCTGTGGCTGGGCACCGGCGAGGCGAACACCAACGCCGACGCCTACCTCGGCAGCGGTGTCTACGTCCTGTCCAACCCCCACCACGGCACCTTCTCCACGCGCAGCCGGGTCGGCGGCGACGAGCTGGAGTCCACCACCATCCGCCAGTTGCGCTTCGGCGGCGGCAAGGTGTGGGCGGCGACCAGCGAGGGCGTGTGGAGCCACTCCACCAAGACCCTCAAGGGCGCCTGGAAGCTGGAGTTCGCGCCCAACCCCGACTATCTGCCGGGCGGTTCGCTCGCGAACGACGCCTCGGCCGCGTACAAGAACATCGCCAACGACATCGCGATCGACCCGAAGAACCCCTCCAAGGTGGTCCTCGCGGTCGGCTGGCGCAGCGGTGACGACCACAACGGCTTCTACACCAAGGTGAACGGCACCTGGACGCGGATCAGCACCGGCTTCGGTGATCTGCCGACCGACGCCGCCGATGTCGGCACGGTCACCTTCGCCCGTTCCGCCGACGGCTCGCGCTACTACGCCATCGACGAGTCGCCCGCGCAGATGGCCGCCAACCCCGACAGCGGCCTTGAGGGCATCTACAGTGCCGGTTCGCCGTTCGGTCCCTGGACGAAGGTCGCCGACTATACGCAGCTGGCCGCCGACGGCTCGGCGCTGACCTCCAGCGGCTATATGCCGGGCGTGCAGTCCTGGTACAACCAGTTCCTGACCGTCGACCCGAACGACCCGAAGCACGTGTACGCGGGCCTGGAGGAGGTCCACGAGTCCAAGGACGGCGGCGCCACCTGGTCTGCCGTCGGCCCGTACTGGAACTTCGGCTTCTCCTGCTGGAGCATCGACCCCACCAAGCAGACCGGCGACTGCAACCAGACCACCCACCCCGACCAGCACGGTGTGGCGATCGGCAGCTACCACGGCAAGAGCTTCGTCTACGTCGGCAACGACGGCGGCGTCTACAAGCGCCCGCTGAACGGCTCCCAGGACGCCTCCGGGCACGCCACCGACTGGACCTCGCTCAACGACGGCACCATCGACACCCTCCAGTACTACTCGGTGGGCGTCGGCAAGGACCTGGCCTACGGCGGCGTCTCCGTCACCGGCGGCCTCCAGGACAACGGCCAGTCGATCCTGCGCAGCAACGACAAGGTCATGGGCTCCAACTTCGGCGGCGACGGCGGCGACACGCTCACCGACCCGGCCAACGGCTGCAACCTCGCCGAGGAATACGTCTACCTCGCCATCCAGGTGACCCAGAACTGCGCTGTCAACGACGGCAGTTGGGTCACCGACCCGGGCAAGATCACGTCGTACAACGTGGCCCCCGCCGACAACGCCACCGGTGAGGCCCGCTTCATCGCCCCGATCACGGCCGACATGAAGAACAGCTCGACCTGGATCGCCGGCGGCCGTCACATCTGGGTCCAGACCAACGGCTACGCCATCCGCAGCGGTTCGGAGTGGAAGAGCGTCTACGACCTCGGCGCCGGGCGCACCGCGACCGCCGTCGCGGCCTCGGGCGGCAAGGTGTACGCGGCCTGGTGCGGCCCCTGCAACAACCAGGGCTTCGCCCGCGGCATCTCCGTCGGCAACGCGGACGGCACCGGCTGGCACGACATCACCCTGCCGAGCACGGGCGCGGACGGCACCGTACCCAACCGCTACCTCGCGGGCTTCGCCGTCGACCCGAAGAACGCCGACCACGTCTACCTCGCCGTCAACGGCTTCTCCCGGCACTGGACCGAGGGCCCCGGCGCCGGCGTCGGCCACGTCTTCGAGTCCACCGACGGCGGCACCATCTGGAAGGACATCTCGAAGAACCTCCCCGACGTGCCGACCAACTCGGCGGTCGTCACAGCCAACGGCGGCCTCGCCGTCGCCACCGACCTCGGCGTCGTCTACCGCGCTCCGGGCCGTACGACCTGGAAGCGCGTCGGGAACCTCCCGGCGGTCGCCGTACTCCAGCTGAAGCTGGGCCCGGACGGCCGGACGCTGTACGCGGCCACGCACGGCCGCGGCATCTACACGATCGGCGTGCACGACCTCCACTGACCCGGAGACGGCCGACAGGGGTGACCCCGGACCACCGGGGTCACCCCTGCGTCGTGTACGGCACCACACTCACGTGCAGCGTGAAGGCGGTCCGCGCCGCGCCCGCCACGTCCGGCGCCTTCGCCGACGCGGTGACCTCGGCCGCGCCGGACCGGGTCCCCGCACAGCGCAGCGAGGCACGGGCCGTACCGTCCGGGTCCACCCGCCAGCCGGACACCAGGACGAACACCGGCGCGGAACTCCGCACGGCCGTCCACCGCCTGTCGTCCACGCGCGGCCTCAGCACGAGCGACACCACGGTCCCGGGCCGCACACAGAGCCGCCGCGCAACCGCGTCACCGGGACCTACGACGACCTCCGCGTGCCCGGCGGCACAGCTGCCCGGCGCACCGGGGGACCCGGTGGCCGACGCCGACGGGCTGCCCCCGCCCGAACTCGCGGAAGGCGTCGCCGACGACGACCCCGGTGGGTGCGTCGGCGCACTGGCCGACGCCCCCGCCGAACCGCCGCTCCCCGAACCGTGGCACCCCGCCAGGGCAACCACCATGGCGACCACGCATCCCCCGGCCCACCACCTCATCCCGGCACCTCCCGGCCCGCGCGTACAGGACCACCAGCATGCCCCGGCGCGGACCGTTCCGGGCGGGTCAGAGAGTGGTCAGTGCGGCGTCCAGGGTGACGGTGGGGCGGGTGGAGGTGTTGCCGGCGAGGACTCGCAGCGCACCTTGTGGGACTTGACCGTGGTGCCGAGGGTGCAGGTGAACACCACTTGGCGGTGGGCGGTCTTCGCGGCGTAGGTGTCGACCGTGCCGACCGTCTTGCCGTCCACCACGACCGCGAAGCGGCCTCCGGCGGACTTCTTCGTCGCCACCATGCGCAGCTGGGTGCCGTTCGCGGTGAAGGAGACGTACGCGCCCTTGGTGGCGGAGGTGCGGACGGTGCCCGCCCAACTGGCCGTCGCGGACGCCGACTTCAGATCCGGCCGACGGCGGGATGCCGTTCGTACGACCGGGGGTCCGGCGTGGGGAGTTCCACCGTGATGCGGAGCCCGCCGGTGGGGCGGGGGGTGAGGGTGAGGGTGCCGTCGTGCGCGTCGGTGATGGTCTTGACAATGGCCAGGCCGAGGCCGACGCCCGCCTGGTCGGTGTGGACGCGCTCGGTGCCGCGCTGGAACGGTTCGGTGAGCGTCGGGACCAGTTGCGGGGCGAGTCTCTCGCCGGTGTTCTCGACGGTGAGCGCCACCGTCCTCGGGCGGACCTCGGTGGTCACCCGCACGGTGCCCTGCGCGGGCAGGTTGTGGACGATCGCGTTGTGCAGGAGGTTCGTGGTCAGCTGCAGCAGCAGCGCCGACGAACCGGTGGCCGGGGCGATGTCGCCGCCGGTCTCGACGGTGACGCCGTGCTTCTCCGCGAGCGGCAGCAGCGTCTCGGTGGCCTCCTCCGCCAGGAGCGACAGGTCGACCTGCTCTGGGGTGAAGGACCGCTGGTCGGCCCGGCTGAGCAGCAGCAGGGCCTCGATGAGGTCGATCGCCCGGGTGTTGACGGCGTGGAGGCGGTCGATGACCTCGCCGGTGTCGCAGGCCGGGTCGGTGCGGGCCACGTCGAGGAGTGTCTTCGAGATGGCCAGCGGGGTGCGCAGCTCGTGCGAGGCGTTGGCCGCGAACCTCCGCTGACCGGCGACATGCGCTTCGAGCCGCGCGAGCATCGTGTCGAAGGAGTCCGCCAGTTCGCGGAACTCGTCCTTGCGGCCCGGCAGTTGGATCCGGTGCGAGAGTGATCCGGTCGCGGCCAGCCGGGTGGCGCCGGTGATGCGGGTCAGCGGGGCGAGCATCCGGCCGGCGAGGAACCAGCCCCCGACGAGCCCGAACACCAGCAGGCACACCATCGAGACGGCCGCGATCGGGGCGAAGGCGCGCGCGACGGCGTACTGGTAGCCGGGCATGAGGAGGAGCCCGACATGCGGCACCCGGTTCAGGAACACCCACACGGCGGCGAGCAGCAGCACACCGGCGACCATGAGGAACCCGGCGTAGCTGAGGGTGAGTTTGACGCGGACGCTCGGACCGGGCGGCCTGTCCGGCGGAACGGGGGGCCTATCCATGGGGGCCTCCGTCGGTTGCTGTGTCGATGCGGTAGCCGACGCCCGGGACCGTGGCGATCAGCCAGGGTTCGCCGAGCCGTTTGCGCAGTGCCGAGACGGTGATGCGGACGGCGTTGGTGAAGGGGTTGGCGTTCTCGTCCCAGGCCCGTTCCAGCAGGTCCTCGGCGCTGACGACTCCGCCCTGGGCGGCGACGAGGACCTCCAGCACGGCGAACTGCTTGCGGGTGAGCGCGACATGGCGTCCCTCGCGGAAGACCTCCCGGCGGAAGGGGTCCAGGCGCAGACCCGCGAGCTCCCACACGGGCGGCCTGTTGTGGCCGCGTCTGCGGTCGAGGGCTCTGAGCCTGAGCACGAGTTCGCGGAGCTCGAAGGGTTTCGTGAGGTAGTCGTCGGCGCCGAGTTCGAAGCCGGACGCCTTGTCGTCGATGCGGTCGGCGGCGGTGAGCATGAGGATCGGGACGCCGCTGCCCGAGGCGACGATACGGCGGGCGACCTCGTCACCGGAGGGGCCGGGGATGTCACGGTCGAGGACGGCGATGTCGTAGGCGTTGATGTCCAGCAGCTCCAGGGCGGTGTCGCCGTCGCCCGCGATGTCGGCCGCGATCGCCTCCAGGCGCAGGCCGTCACGGACGGCTTCGGCCAGATAGGGCTCGTCCTCGACGATCAGCACACGCATGCCGTCGAGGCTACGAGCCGGCACGTATCGGTGACGTATCGAAAAGCTCATACGCGGCGGCAACACGGGGTGGCTTTGAGTGGCCGTATGAATCGAGCCACCGTCACCGACACCGGTACGACTGCGGACGCCGACACCGGCTCTGCTACGGGGGCCGCCACCCGGCCGGGGCCCTGGAAGCGAGCCCCGGTGTCGACCGTGCTCGCGCTGTCCCTCGGGCTGCTCCTGCTGCTGCACTCGTGGATCCCGGACCGGGTCGGGGGGCTCGGCAGCCTGGTGGAGACCTTCCTGCCGTGGTTCGGTCTGTTCGTGCCGGTGCTGCTGGCCCGCGCGCTCTGGCGCCGCTCCGCCGCCGCGACGGTCGCGCTGGTGCTGCCCGTCGCGGTGTGGCTGAACCTCTTCGGCGGACTGCTCGGCGACAAGTCCGACGGGGCCGGCGACCTCACCGTGGTCAGCCACAACGTGAGCGCCGACAACCCCGATCCGGCCGGCACCGCCCGCGACCTGGCCGCCTCCGGCGCGGACGTCCTGGCGCTGGAGGAACTGACCGCGCGGGCGAGTGGCACGTACGAGAAGGAGTTGGCGACGGCGTACCCGTACCACGCGGTGCTGGGCACGGTCGGGGTGTGGAGCAGGCTGCCGTTGTCGGACACCCGGGCGGTCGACACCGCGATGGACGTCGGGCCGCTGGCGGACCGCCTGCCGGCCGGTGCCAGGGCGGCCGAGAACCGGGCGCTGCGCACCACGGTGACCACGGACCGGGGGCCGATCGCGGTGTACGTGGCCCATCTGGGATCCGTACGCGTGCTGCCCAGCAGCGGCTTCAGCACGGACGACCGGGACCGTGGCGCGAAGGCGCTCGCCAAGGCCCTCGCCGTCGAGCCGGACCGGCGGGTGGTGCTGCTCGGCGACCTCAACGGCACCATGGACGACCGCGAGTTCACCGGCCTGACCTCACAACTGCGCTCGGCCCAGGACGCGGCCGGGGACGGCTTCGGCTTCAGCTGGCCGGCGAGTTTCCCGGTGGCACGGATCGACCAGATCCTGGTGCGGGGCGTACGGCCCACGAGGTCGTGGGTGCTGCCGGCCACGGGCAGCGATCATCTGCCGGTGGCGGCCGGGATCAGCTGGTGAATCCTCCCCTCCCCGATGGGCGGGGAACCAGCGTCGCGGTGAGCGTGTCCGTCAGCCATCGCTCGTAGGTGGCGGTGGACCAGCCGCGTCCCGCTGTCAGTTGGGTGAACAGCTGGGGGCCGGCCAGGGCCCAGACGATGTCCACGAGGTGGGCCGGATCCGCGTCCGGGGCCAGGCAGCCGGTTTCGTCGAGGTGGGTGACGAACATGGTGACGCCGGTGAGGCGTTCCTGCTCGGCGGTGTCCAGGACCTCGCCGACGTCCGGGCCGGCCTGGGTCAGCAGGGCGAACAGGGCGGCGACCCGTTCGTGGATTCCGCGTACGTACGCCGCGTAGAGCCGGAGCTTGGTGTCCAGCTCCCGTGTCCCCAGGAACTCCTGGACCTGGGGACGGTCGGCCATGGGCACCGGTTCGTCGTCTCCGGCGCCCTGCGAGGACACGACATGACAACCGCACTGCCGAACGACGGCGCGGAGACGGCGGACCACTACCGTCCACGCGTCCTGCACGTCCCCGCCGACAAGGGGGTGGTCAAGTGGATGTCCGGCGATGTCTACGAGACCCTGGCGCCGGCCGACTCCACCGGCGGCGCACTCGGATTCACGGTCTGCTGGGCGCCCCCGGGCGGCGGACCGATAGCCCACGTGCACAAGAGCGCCGACGAATCCTTCTACCTCATCTCGGATTCGCTGGAGTTCCTGAACGGCGACCAGACCTTCGTCGCCCATCCCGGTGACTTCGTCTTCGTCCCGAGGGGCACCCGGCACCGGTTCCGCAACCGCACCGGCGAGCAGGCCCACATGGTGTCCTTCTTCACCCCCGGCGGGGGCGAGGGACTGTGGCTGGAGGGCGGCGACGACCCCGTACCCGGTACGAAGCCCGAGTTCTGGCCGCCGGAGCGCGGCCTCGCGCTGGGCCCGCTGCCCGGCCGCCCGGACATCGGCATGGAGATCCTGCCCGAGGAAGCGGACCTCGGCGGGCCGGCCGAACAGGCCGGTGCGGTGAAGACGGCACAGGGACGGGAAAGGGGGCTTCCTCGTCCCTGTGCCGCCTCCGTCCAGGGGGACCGCTAGCGGAGGGACTGCTCGTTCGACGGGACCGGGCGGTCGTAGACGTTGTCCGGAGTGACGATCTCGGTGACCGCGCGGGCGACGAGCGAGGACGGTTCCTGGCCGCCGTAGGTGATGTCGGTGTTGAGGATCACGACCAGGGTGGCCTTCTGCGACGGGAGGTAGACGGTCACGGTCTCGTAGCCCGGGATGGAGCCGTTGTGGCCGATCCAGCCGCCGCTCTCGAAGATGCCCAGGCCGTAGCTGAGGCCGGGGAAGCCGGTCGGCAGCATCCTGAGCCGCTGCCGCTGGGTCTCCGGGCTGAGGAGGGTGCCGGTGGCGACGGTCCTGGCCCAGCTGCGCAGATCACGCAGGTCGGAGATCATCGCCCCGGCCGTCCAGGCCCAGCTGGGGTTCCAGTCCGTGGCGTCCGCGACCGCGCCGCTCAGCGTCTGGTCGGTGTAGCCGCGCGCGTGCGGGTCGGGGACCTCGGGGCCGTCGGGGAACAGCGTGTGGCCGAGGCGGGCCGGGCGCAGCACCCGCCGGTCGATGAAGTCGGCGGTGCGCTGACCGCTGACCTTCTCGATCACCAGGCCGAGCAGCACCAGATTGGTGTTGGAGTACTCGAACTGCTTGCCCGGCGCGAACGTGTTGTCGTGCTTGAAGCCGTACGCGAGCACCTCGCGCGGGGTGAACGAGCGGCTGGTGTCGCTCAGCAGGTCGTGCACGAAGCCGGGGTCGGCGGTGTAGGGGAACAGTCCGCTGCGCATCTCGGCGAGCTGGCGCAGCGTGATGTGCCGGCCGTCGGGTACCCCGCGGACGTAGCGCGAGATCGGGTCGTCCAGCCGGATCCGCCCCTCGTCGACGAGCCTGAGCAGCGCGGTGACCGTGAAGGTCTTGGTCTCGCTGCCGATGCGCGCGTACAGGTCGGTGGTCATCGGACGGTGGGTGACGGTGTCGGCGACGCCGGTCGCGCGGACATAGCAGCCCTTGCCCGGCATCCACAGCCCGACGACGACACCGGGGATGCCGGCCTGGCGGCGGACGTCGGCGACGGCCTTGTCCAGCCGGGCGGTCGTCGTACGGCCGAGGCCACCGGCCGGGCCCGCCGGACAGTCGTCCCGGTCGGCGCCCATGAGGTGGACCGCCGGGGTGTGGGTTGCCGTGGTCACGGCGGATGCCGCCGCCGTCGGGATCAGTGCGGACGCCGCCAGCAGCGCGGCTGCCAGCAGGCGTCGGGAGGGAGTACGTCGCATGCCGGGGCGCTTCTTCCGGTCGGGGGTTGAGGTGACCACGCCACCATCCGGACTCCGGCGGAGGGTCCGCCTGCGGTGCGCGTCCCCCGCGAGTCCACTCGATCGGACGGACGTTCATCACACCGAAGGCACCCGCCCCGCCGACGGCGGGCCCGCACCCCGCCCCTCCCCGGCCCCGCCCTCAAGGCGCAGCAGATGCCCGGTGCAACGACTGCGCGACGACCCGCTCGCCGCGATCCTGACCGGGGCCGCGGGTCACTTCCCGTACGCCTGGCGGAACTCGGCGATCTCGTCCGCCGTGACGCCGTTCGCGCCGCACACGGGGACGACGCCGTCCTTGGCGGCCACGACGTAGCGGTCGCCGTTGATGAAGGTGAGCGCCTCCGGGCGGCTGGTGTCGCTGTCGAGGACGACCGTGCGGGCGGTGCCGCCCTTCAGCCAGTGGTCGACGCGGAAGGTGACCACGGTGCCCTTGATGGACGTGACCGTTCCGATGAAGAGCGTCGGGTACTTGCGCAGGGTGTCGGGCGTGGGCGCCACGCACTTCGCGGAGCCGCCCGCGGCGGTGAGCCTCAGGGCCCCGGCGGCCGAACTGCCGCTGCCGGGCGCGTTTTTGGCCGTGCTGCCGCCGCCGTCGTTCGCCATGACCCCGACCCCGATGCCGCCGCCGAGCACGAGGAGGCCGACGGCCGCCGCGAGTCCGAGGAGGTGCCGGCGGGACCGTCCCGCGGGCACGCCCGAGTTGACAGGAGCTGTGGCTGTGACGGTGTTCAACGTGGCCTCCACAAGGCGATCGGTGTCGGGCGGCGGAGCACTACGGGTCAGTGCCGGGTCCGCGGCCTTCAGCCGGGCCAGCAACTCGTCGTCGTTCACTGACCGCTCCTTCCTTCGTCGCTCTTGTGTCCGGGCCGTCGGCCATTCTTTCGCCCCAGCTGGGCGGCGAGTCTCGCCTTCGCCCGGTGCAGCCGGATGCTCACCGCGTTGGGCGTCGACCCGGTCGCCTCCGCGATCTGCCGCGGCGCCAGCCCCTCCCACGCCCACAGCCGCACCACCTCACGGTCCGCCGCCCCGAGGGAGTCGAGCGCGGCGTGCAGCTCGCTGTGCTCGGCGGCCTCCTCCGGGGCCCGCTGCTGGGTCCTGACCAGCCGCTCCACCAGACGGAGCCTGCGACCGTCGGCCCGGCGGGCGTTCGCGAGGCAACCCCGAGCCACCCCGTAGCACCAGGGCAGTACGTCATCGGGGTCCGGCGTGCGGTCGTCGCCCAGGCCGGGGACGTCGTCGAGGCGGCGCCACAGCACCAGCAGCGTCTCCGAGAGGACGTCCTCGGCCGTCTCGACGCCCGTCCGCCGCAGCAGATACCGGTGCAGCGGTTCCACCACCACCCGGGCCAGCCCATCGAAACGCGCCCGCCGCATCCGGCGCGTCTCCTGTTCCGTCATGGATTCCACGACCTGTCCTGTCCGGCTCCGGCCGGTTCCTTTCAGCGCCGGACGGGATCATTCCCCCGCACGGAACTCGGGCCGCCGCACCAGTTGTCCGGCGGCCAGCAGCAACGCGTCGCCATCGCCCGCGCGTTGGCGATGGACCCCAGCGTGCTGCTCTTCGACGAACCGACCTCGTCCCTGGACCCCGAACTCGTCGGCGAGGTCCTGTCGGTGATGGGCGGACTCGCCGCCGACGGAACGACGATGGTCGTCGTCACCCACGAGATGCGCTTCGCCCGCGAGGTCGCGGACTGGGTGGTCTTCATGGACCAGGGCCGCGTCCTCGTCCAGGGGCCGCCCGAGACCGTCTTCGACAACTCCGGGGAACCACGCCTGGAACGCTTCTTCGCGGCGATCGGTCCCACATGAGAGGAGTGCCTCACTGAGCGCGGATCGCATCGGCCGGCGGGGTCCGCAGGGCTTGGCGGGTGGGGAGTTCGATGGTGAGGAAGGCCGTCGCCGTGACCGTGAGGGCGAGCGCGGGCAGCAGCCAGACCGGGCCGGCCGGCCAGGGGCGGCCCAGGAAGCCCTGGCCGAGGAGGGCCAGGGGGACCGCGGAGAGCAGCAGGGCGGTGGTGAGCGCGGTGGCGGCGGTGACCGCGGCCTCGCGGCGCATCATCGCGCGGATCTGCCGTGGGGTGGTGCCGTTGAGGCGGAGGGCACCGAGCTCGACCCGGCGCTGCGCGGTGGCGGCGACCAGCTTGTTGGCGATGCTCAGCAGGAGGTACACGAGCAGGACCACGATGGTGGCGAGGTTGATCCACACCTCGGGCGGGGCGTCCTTGAGGCCGCCGGTGGAAGGGGACTTGGCGGGCGCGAGGACCAGGCCCGGGCGGTCGGCCGCGAGGGCGGTCAGGTGCTGCCGGGCCGCGGCCGTGCCGTCGGTGCGGATCAGGAGGGACTGGTCGAGTGCCGTCGTGGTGTGTCCGGCGGCGAGGTCGTGGGAGAGCACCACCGTGCCGAAGCCCAGGCCCCGCCCGTACACGGCGACGACCTTCGCCTCGGCGCGGGTGCCATCGCCGAGGACCAGGCTCACCGTACGGCCCACCGTCGCGGAGCGGGTGCGGGCGACATCGCTGCTCACCGCGACGGTCGCGCCGGTGAGCCGGTCGAGGCCGCCGTCGCGTACGTCGAGGTCGAGGACGCCCGCCGCGTCAGGGGTGAGGATCGTCGCTGAGCCGGACTCGCTCACCTTGTCGCCGAACTGCTCGTACTCCCACACCACGGTCGTCGTGGAGACCGGCGCGGCGGCCCGCACCCCGGCCGTCCTCCGTACTGCGGCGGGCGTGTCGTCGGGCAGGCCTCCCAACGCCGGTGCCCCGAGCCGTAGTTGGGCCAGTGTTCCGGCGCCGGTGTCGTGCGCGGTGGCGGCCAGCACGGTGGTCTGGGTGAAGGTGTACGTCAGCACGAACACGACCGCCATGGCCAGCGTGGAGACGATGCCCGCGTTGCGCAGGGCGTAGGCGCGCAGGTTGGCCATCGCCAGCCAGGTCGGCGCCGAGCCGCGGTGCCGCGTCGCACGGGCCGCCGCACCGCCGATGCCCCGCACCAGCGCCGGGCCCGCCATGGCCAGGCCGATGGCCCCCACGATCCCGGAGATCGAGGTGGCCGTGGCACCGATGACCGTCCGGGAGAGCAGCGGCAGCGCCGACATGACGAGCGCCACGGCGATGACGGTCAGACCGATCCGCGTCCGGGTCCGCGAAGGCTCGCGCGGCTCACTGCGGGACTCGGCGACCGCCTCGGTGGCCGGCATCCGCGAGGTGCGCCAGGCCGAGCAGCGGGCGGACACCTGCACCGCCAGGAGCAGCAGGACGATCGCCGTGAGAGCGGGCAACGGGCTGTAAGTGAGCGGAAGTTCGGGCGGCACGACCCCCCGGTCGGCGAGCAGTCGGCGGAACTGTCCGGCGAGCAGATAGCCAAGTCCCACACCAGGTGCCACGGCACCAGCCGCGACGACGGTGGACTGCGCGGCGGCCAGCCGCCGGATCTGCTTCGGGCTCGCCCCCACGGCCCGCATCAGCGCCAGGTCACGACGCTGCCCGCCGATCGACACGGCCAGCGCGCTCGCCATCACGAACCCGGTGATCAGCACCACGATCCCGGACAGCGAACCGGCCAGCAGCACCAGCAGCGAGCGGGACGCCCCGGCCCCGGGCTCCGCCGTGTCGCCCCGCCCGGCCCCGGTGACGGTCAGCAGTCCGGTGCCCTTCAGCTTCGTACGTACCTCGGCCGCGACCCGCTCCTCGGCACCGGGTGCGGTGCGCAGTCCCACCAGGTCGGCCCGGCCGGAGCAACCGCACAGTCCTACGGCCGACTTGTCGGCGAAGTAGAGGCCCGCGCCCGGCGCGTCCACCACCGCCGAGACCCGATAGCCCCTGGCCGGGCGGGCGTTGACGACGACCTGGACCGTGTCGCCCGGCCCGATGCCCGCCGCCGCGGCGGTGGCGCTGTCCACGGCGATCCGGTCGGAGGCGGTCGGCGCGCTGCCGGTGATGTGCGGCGCACCGGTCAGCAGCCCGGTCGAGGACCAGCCGTGCCCCGCCGCCTGCGGGTCCTTCGCCGCTACGACCCGCCCGTGGGCGTCGAGGAGGGCGGCGGGGAAGCTCAGGTCACCGACCGCCGTCGTGACGCCCGGCAACTCGCCCAGTTCGGAGGCCAGTCCGGCGGGCACCCGGCGCCGTTCCGGGAGTGCGAGCGGAAGGTCTCCGGGCGGATGAAACTCCTGGTCGGCGGCGACCACGACGGACGCTCCTGCGAGCCTGCCCGCGGGCAGGTGGGAGCGGAGGCCGGACTCGGCCAGGACACCGGTGGCGGTGAGCAGCGCCGCACCACCCAGGACCGCGCAGGCCACGGCGATCAGCGCGGTGACCCGGTGGCCGACCATCTGCAGCGCGAGACGGAACATGGTTCAGGCCCTTCCCAACTCGACGAGGCGGCTTGCCAGTTCGGGGGCGGTCGGCGCCTTGAGGGCCTCGACGACCCGGCCGTCCGCCATCACCAGCACGTGGTGCGCGCGGGCGGCGGCGGCCGGGTCGTGGGTGACCATCACGACCGTCTGGCGCAGGTCGTTCACGAGGTCGCGCAGCAGGTCGAGGACCTCGTGGGCGCTGCGCAGGTCGAGCGCGCCGGTCGGTTCGTCGGCGAACACGACGGCGGGTCGTGCCACCAACGCCCGTACCACGGCCGCCCGTTGCTGCTGTCCGCCGGAGAGTTCGGCCGGGCGGTGGCGCAGCCGGTCGGCCAGCCCGACCCGCTCCACCAGCGTGCGCAGCCAGTCCCGGTCGGCGGTGCGTCCCGCCAGCCGCAGCGGCAGCGTGATGTTGTCCTCGATCGAGAGGGAGGGGATCAGGTTGTAGGCCTGGAACACGAACCCGACGCGCTCCCGCCGGAGTCGGGTGCGCCGGGTCTCGTTCAGCCCGGCGATCTCGTGGCCGTCGATACGGACACTGCCCGACGTCGGCGAGTCGAGCCCGGCGGCACAGTGCATCAGCGTGCTCTTGCCGGAGCCCGAGGGTCCCATCACGGCGAGGAAGGTGCCACGCTCCACGGTCAACGACACGTCGTCCAGGGCCCGTACGCCCCCGGGGTAGGACTTGCTGACGCCCTCCAGCGCGATGGCGGGGGCGTCCACAGCGGTGCGGGTGGTGTTCATCGACGGCCCCGCAGGTTCCGTACGACGAGGGCGCCCGCG
Organism: Streptomyces sp. NPDC050549; assembly: GCF_040655035.1. Classification (NCBI taxonomy): domain Bacteria; kingdom Bacillati; phylum Actinomycetota; class Actinomycetes; order Kitasatosporales; family Streptomycetaceae; genus Streptomyces; species Streptomyces sp. NPDC050549. The sequence continues at coordinate 70,498 of NZ_JBFAJD010000026.1, read as the reverse complement.
CACAGCACGGTCACCGCGCCGCACACCAGGTGCACCCAGGTGTCCGCGCCGCCGAAGGAGGCCGCCATGTTGGCGAGCGCGCTGGCCACCACCACGATCCAGAGCAGGGCACGGGCGATGTCGCCGGGGCCGATCCGGTCGGCGGGATCGGGGGTCGTCGTGTTCTGCATCGGGGCTGCTCCCGGCGTCTCGTACGGCTTCTGCTGTCGTCGTCGACGCTATGGACCGGCACCCCTCCCGGCCGATCCCGCAGCCCACCCGATGCGGGGTACAGCAGGCTGTACTCCTGCGGATTCGCGCCCGTGCGGAACTGCCGTACGACATAGGGTCGTTCGTATGACAGCGAGCACGAGCGAGGGCGACGGTGGGGCAGTCGGTGTCGGGGCAGCCACCCCACGCGAGAGCGTCCGGCACCTCGCGCTACGGGTCCTGAGCACCGCGGGGCAGGCACTCGCACAGCTCGCCACCGGCCTCAACACGGCAGTGCTCGCCGGGCTGTTGCTGCTGTGGCTGGCCGTCACCGCCGCGACGAGTGTCGTAGGCGTCGGCCTGCTCATGGCACCCTCTCTCCTGCGCGCCCTGCACGCCCTGGCCGGCCGGGAGCGCGAGCGGCTCGCCCGTCGGGGCCCCGAGGTCGTCGCCCCCGAGCCGCCGCCCACCCGGCTGCGGCTCGCCCTCGCCGACGCCACCACCCGCCGCGAACTGCGCTGGCTGGTACGGCACTCCACCCTGGGTCTGCCGCTCGGGCTGCTCGGCGTCCTGCTGCCGGTCCTCGCCGTGCGGGACACCGCGTTCCCGCTGTACTGGACGTTCCTGCCCGCGAACACGACAGCCACCTCCCTGGGCGTCGGCAGCGCGCACACCTGGGCGGACGCCCTCGCCGTGGCGCTGCTGGGCGTGGGCTGGATCGCCATCGTCCTGGGGCTGACGCCCGGCATGGCCCGGCTCCAGTCGGACCCCGGACGACGGCTCCTGGCTGCCGGTCCCGACGTCGATCTCTCCCTGCGCGTCGCGGAGTTGACCGCCACCCGCGCCGCCGCCCTCGACGCGCACGCCACCGAACTGCGGCGCATCGAGCGCTCGTTGCACGACGGCGCGCAGAACCGGCTGGTCTCCGTGGCCGTGTTGATCGGGGCGTCCCGCCGCATGGTCGCCCGCGACCCGGCCGGCGCCGACGAACTCCTCGAACGCGCCCAGTCCGCCGCCGAACAGGCGCTGGCCGAACTGCGGACGGTCGCGCGCGGCATCCTCCCGCCGGTACTGGCCGACCGGGGGCTCGCGGGCGCGCTCTCCGGTCTCGCCGCGGACTGCGCGGTGCCGTGCCGGATCGACGTGGACGTGCCCGCGCGCTGTGCCGCCTCCGTCGAGGCGACTGCCTACTTCGTCGTCGCCGAGGCCCTGACCAACATCGCCAAGCACAGCGGCGCACGGCACGCGGTCGTCAGGGCACGCGGGAGCGGCGGCCGGCTGCGGCTGTCTGTCGAGGACGACGGACGGGGCGGAGCCGACGAGGACGGCGGCTCCGGCCTGACCGGCATCCGCCGCCGCGTCGCCGCGCATGACGGCGCCCTCACCCTGACCAGCCCGCCCGGGGGCCCGACCGTCCTGACCGTGGATCTCCCCAGTGGGTCCTGACGTACATGAGAGGGAACGTGTCATGCGGATCGTGATCGCCGAGGACGACCCCTTGCTGCGCGAGGGGCTCGCCCTGCTGCTGCGCGCCGAGGGACTGGACGTGGTGGCCACCGCCGGCACCCCCGACGCGGCCCTGGACGCCATCGACGTACACCGGCCGGACGTCGCCATCCTCGACGTACGGATGCCGCCGACGCACACCGACGAGGGGATCGTCGCCGCGGTCGAGGCCCGGCGCCGCCGCCCCGACCTGGCGGTGCTCGTCCTGTCGGCCTACGTCGAGCAGAGCTTCGCCACCGAGCTGCTCGGCGGCGGGGTGAACGGTCTCGGCTATCTGCTCAAGGAACGGGTGGGCCGGGTCGAGGAGTTCCTCGACGCACTGCACCGGGTGGCCGCCGGGGGCACCGCCATCGACCCCGAGGTCGTCGCCCAGCTCTTCACCCGCTCCCGCCAGGACACCCGCCTGGAACGCCTCAGCCCCCGCGAACGCGACGTACTCGCCCTGATGGCCGAGGGATTGGGCAACTCCGCCATCGCCGGGAAACTCGTCGTCACCGACGGCGCCGTCCACAAACACATCCGCAGCATCTTCGCCAAGCTCGACCTGTCCCCGACGGACCAGGTGGACCGGCGGGTCGCGGCCGTCCTTCGGTACCTGGAGGATCTGCGGCGACTGGTCTGAGGCCCTGCCGGGGGAACGGCCTCGGTACAGCAGGCTGTACGGCGAACCGGCCCGCGCGCTGGATCGATCACCGAGCGGCTTCTTCCTAGGTTGGCGAACACACCGGGTAACCGGTGGCCGACACCAACTCTCCGGGAGAAAACCAATTATGACGATCCGTCACTTCGCCGTCGCAGCGGCACTGACCGCCCTCGGCATCGGCCTCGTCGCGCCCGCCGCGAGTGCCACGGAGAACACCACGGCTTCCCGGCAGCGCACGCTCCAGGCGAGCGTGGACGCCGTCCAGAAGACGGGAACCGTGGCCGTCGTAGCGCAGTCGACGGGCCCGGACGGCCGGCGATACACCGCCACCACCGGGGTGTCCGACACCACCACAGGACGGGCGGCCCGCGTCACCGACCGCTTCCGGATCGCCAGCAGCACCAAGGCCTTCGTCTCGACGGTGCTGCTCCAACTGGTCGGCGAGGGGCGGGTGTCGCTGGACGACACCGTCGAACACTGGCTTCCCGGGGTGGTGTCGGGGAACGGCAACGACGGAAACGCCATCACGGTAAGGCAGTTGCTGAACCACACCAGCGGACTCTTCAACTACACCGCGGACTTCCCCGCGATCAGCACGGTGGCGGACTTCGAGGCCGACCGGTACACCACATGGACGCCGCGGCAGCTCGTGGGCATCGCGATGCGGCACGCCCCGGACTTCGCACCCGGCACCGACTGGGAGTACTCCAACACGAATTACATTCTGGCCGGAATGATCGTCCAGAAGGCGACCGGTCACACCTGGCAGCAGGAGGTGACCCGGCGCATCGTCCGCCCGCTGGACCTGCGCGACACCTCCGCCCCCGACACCTCCTCCCGTATCCCCGGCCAACACCTGCACGGTTACTCGGACTTCGGTGGCACCGGCCCGGTCATCGACGTCACCGACTTCAACCCGACGGCCGCCGGTTCGGCCGGCGCCATGATCAGCACGACCGGTGACCTGTCCCGCTTCTTCTCGGCACTGCTCGGCGGCAAGCTGCTGCGCCCGGCCCAGCTCGCCGAGATGAAGACGACGGTACGTGCCGCCTCCCTCGACCCCGTGTGGCCCGGCGCCCGCTACGGCCTGGGCCTGATGGAGATCCCCCTGACCTGCGGCGGCGTCTACTACAGCCACGCCGGGGACCTCTTCGGCTACACCACCCGCGACGGGGTCAGCGCGGACGGCCGCCGGACCGTCGTCCTGGAGGCAACGGGAGACGGAGCGTCCGATCTCTCCACGGAGGTGGCCCAGAACGCCTTGATCGACACGGAACTCTGCGCCACCGGAGGAAAGTCGGGAGGGAACTCCGGCGGGAGGTCCGGCGGGGACTCCGGCGGGAAGTAGTCAGCCACCGAGGTCGGATGTCAGTGGCTAGGGCAGGGTGACGGAGAACGACATCGGCCCGGGGCGAGCGGGGGACATCCGGAGCGGGGGACATCCGGAGCGAGTGACATGCCGAACATTCCGAAGGGGCGGCGCGTGGCCCAGGCCACCGTGAACGCGGTGCGCAGCCTGCTGGAGGAGCACGATCACATCGTTCAGGAGACATCCGGGCAGAACGGCTTCGGTGAGGTGTTCCCAGGCCGCGAGGACGTGCACCCGACCTGAGAACGCCTCACGGAGTCACTGCCGGACGCGTAACGCCGGCTCCTGTGCGGCTGGTTGCCCGCGCCTCCGCCCGGTGAAAAATCCCTACCGGACCGGCCGGCGCAGGACGGAGACTCGTCTCATGGTCGGCATGGTGAGCACGGGGGAAACGGAGCGGTTCCGGGAGGCGGTCGCGGAGTGGGCGGCGACCGGTGAACCCGGTGACCCGGCACGCGAGTTGGCAGCGGAACTCGGCATCCGGGTCGCCGTACTGCTCGAAGGCCCCAGTGACGTCGCAGCCGTAGCCGCACTCGCGACCGCCCGCGGCCGGGACCTGCCCGCCGAGGGAGTCTGCGTCCTGTCGATGGGCGGCGCGATGAACGTCGGCCGCTACGCCCGCCTCCTCGGCCCGTCCCCGTCCGGCCCGGGCCTGCGCCTCACGGGCCTGTGCGACGAACGCGAACACCCCTACTACGCGCGGGCCTTCGACAGCGTGGGCGCACCACAACAGGCTTTCTTCGTCTGCACGGCCGACCTGGAGGACGAACTGATCCGCGCACTGGGCCCGACCCGCGTCACCGAACTCATCGACGCGGAGGGCGACTTGCGCCCCCTCCGCACCTTCCTGAACCAACCCGCCCAACAAGGCCGCCCCATCCAGCAACAGTTGAGACGCTTCTTCGGCACGACATCGGGCCGCAAGATCCACTACGGCCGAGTCCTGGTCGAGGCCCTCACCCCGGACCGCACCCCCACCCCCCTCGACGACCTGCTCAACACCCTGTAACCACCACCCTCTTCGGCCCCCGCACCACGGACACCGGGCCGGATGGTGGCGGCCCGCCGGTGGAGGGAGCGTTGGCGTTCCCCAGGCGGCCCGCCGCCGGAACCGTCCCCACGCAGAGCACCGAACACCACGCACCGCGCACACCCATATCGCCGCCTGGCGCCCCGAATCGGGCACACTCAACTCTCATCATGAGAGTGAACTTGCATAAAGAGAGCCAACCCCCTACCTTCATGAGAGCCAGCTCTCAGCAAGCGGCGAAGCCCGAGCGAACCAAGCGAAAAGGACCCCACCATGCCCACCTCCGCCACCTCCCCCGCCCCCCGCACCGTCGCCCTCCCCGGTGGACTCACCGTCACCATCCAGGAGTTCGGCGAGAACACCGAGGGCACCGGCGTCCTGGTACTGCACGGCGGCGCAGGCCCGCGCACGGTGGCCGGCATCTCCGCCGCCCTCTCCGAACACGTCTACGTCGTCACCCCGACCCACCCCGGTTTCGACGGCACCCCCCGCCCGGACCGCTTCGACACCGTCGCCGACCTGGCCATCGCCTACCTGGACCTGCTCGACACGCTGGACCTCAAGGACGTCATGGTGATCGGCAACTCCGTCGGCGGCTGGATCGCCGCGGAGATGGCCCTGCGCGACAACCAGGGCCGCATCGGCGCCCTGACCCTGCTCAACGCGGTCGGCATCCACGCCCACATGGTCGAGAACCGCGTCGTCGACCCGCGCGGCATGGCTCCGGCCGACATCAGCCAACTGTCCTTTTCCAAGCCCGAGTTCCGCCCCGACTTCGCCTCGTTCACCGACGAACAGCGTGCCGTGGGCGCCGCCAACCAGCAGACCCTCGCCGTCTACGGCGGCGAACACTTCACCTACGACCCGAAGCTCCGCGGCCGCCTCCACCGCGTGACCGTCCCGGTCCTGGTCGTCTGGGGCGAGCAGGACGGCATAGCCCCCCTCAAGTACGGTCACGGCTACGCCGACTCCTTCCCCACCAGCCGCTTCGTCCCGATCGCGGACGCGGCCCACTTCCCGCAGATCGAACAGTTGGGCGCGACGCTGGGCGCGATCGGCGACTTCGTGGACACGGTGGTCAAGCCGGGGGCGACGGACTGAGGATGCTTCAGCTGCACGGACCAGGCCCAGGTCGGCGACCTGGGCCTTTCTGCTCCACGCAACGATCAGCCGAACTCGGCGCATTCAGCGAAGTCTGCGCATTCAGCGAACTCAGCCGAACGAACCATCCTCCCGAACGGTGAACAACTCGCAACCGTCATGCTCAAAACGAACCTGCCCGTCGAACGCCGAGCCGGGGTGTGTACAGACCCCCCAGTCCCGCCCCAACTCCCCACTCAACGCGACCCAGAACCGACAGCCCCCGCATTGCGCGTCGTACCAGTCGTCGCGATATCCGGGCTGGTGCGTGGCCCTGTTCCGCACTTGCAACCAGCGCTTATGACAAGCGTCGTTGTGTCCACGGTCATCGCCTGTCCACGCCCCACCGTCCATGACGCGAACCGTACTCAGCTGGCGGGGAGTTGGCGGGAGAGGGCGCGGGCCCGGCTTGCGCACACGGCTTCACCTCTCACCCAGGGGGTGATTCCAGTGGCAGTGTGCAACCCGAGTCAGCGGCAGAGCGCCATGACGATGTCGTCGAAGTCCGGGAACTCCCGGGTCGCCTGCTCGATGACGGCCGCCGCCGACCGCTCCCGGCCTGCTGCGAATCGTTCCGCGACGGCCGCCAATTCGCGATTGGGGGACGGCGTCCAGTCGGGCTCGTAGGAGGTGGCTGCCTCCCAAGGACCGAAGCCGCCCGCCAACAACCACAAGAAGGCACCCAGATCACACGCCACGACACCCGTCTCGCCCTCCGAACCAAGGAAGACCACAGGCTGATCGACGAGTGGGCTGTGCTGACGTATCAGCCAGAACGCCGCGTATCCACCCGAGCCGTCCTGTCCGAACACGCGGAAATCGTCACCGCTCAACTCCGCGTTGCCGGTCCAGGCCCGGAACCAGTCGGTGGTCTCCTCCGCGGACAGGAAGGCCGGGAAGGGTTCGAAGTCGACCCCATCTCCGCCGTCGTACTCGAACGGAAGCGCCAGCGCAGCGGCCAACGGCTCAGGAAACTGACGCTCATCGGTCATCACTCGGACAGGCTAGCGACCACCAGTGTCACTGGAGACGGCTCAGCCCCAGCAGACCTCCCTCCGCTGCGAGAAGGCCGCCGCGCAGATCGTCGCCGATCTCAGCGGCGACGTGGGCGACGGGACCTTTCAGCCCCGCGGTGCGACGCGAATACGGTTCCCGTCAGGATCGGCTGCGAGGAAGGTCAGCCCGAACCCAACATCATGAGGCTCGCGCAGGATCGTGACCCCCTTGGACTTCCACTGCTCAAAGATCGCGTTGAGCTCGTCGGGTCCACCGCCGATGGCCAGGCACACCTCGCTGGTGCGCGGGACGTCCGGTGACAGGTCCTCGAACTGGCCGGACCACACACCGAGGTCAGCGCCCGGCCCGAGGTCGAAGGTGATGTATCCCGAAGTCTCGAACGAGGGGCTCATGCCGAGGAGGCCGCCGTAGAAGCGAGCTGCGGCGGGAGCGTCGTTCACGTAGACGATGGACACGACGGATCTGGTCATGGTTGTTCCTTCTCGCAGGTCGGAGGTACGTGTCCATCAGCCTGACCGGGATATGCGCCGCATCGTGTCGCAATTCCTGGAGAAAATCGGTGTGTGACCCCAGATCGCTTCTTCACCCTGATGCTGCTCCTCGAATCGAGGGATGCCGTGACCACGCAGGAACTTGCCTCGGCGCTCGGGGTGTCCCTTCGAACCATCACCCGAGACCTGAACTGGCTCCGCGACGCCGGTCTGCCGGTGACCGCGCACCGGGGCCGCCTCGGCGGCGTGACCATGCTGCCCGGGTCCGGGCTCGACCTCACGCGGCTCACACCGGACGAGCGTGATCATCTGTCGCTCACCGGGCTGGACGAGAAGCAACGTGCGGAGCTCGACGCATCGGCCGAAAGCCGGCGCGCGCTCTCCAAGATCGCCGCCGCCCAGCCGCGTCGGGTTCATGAGCTCCTGCCGCTCACCGACGCAGTGCACGTGGACAGCCGCCCCTGGCGTCAGGCACGGGCTTCCGGCACGACTCCGGCTTCGCTGATCGGCGCGGTGCGGCGGGGTCGCCGGCTACGGATCGAGTACGACAGCCCACGCGAGTCATGCCCACGCGACCTGGTCGTGGATCCCTACGGGCTGTTCGCCAAGGCCGGCATCTGGTACCTCGTCGCCGACCGTGCCCGAGTGCCGCAGATGTACCGACTCGAACGGATCACGACGTGGAAAGAAGTCGACCAGCCACGACGGATCCGCGAGAGCCAGACCCTGGCCACCGTCGCCGCAGCGCTCGTTGATCAGTGGGAGCACGACCACGCGGTAGAGGTCAGCGCCACCATCGACCAGACCCAGCTCGGGCGAGCTCAACGGATCTTCGGCCAACAACTCGTCCCGGACGACCACGAAGAATCCGCCACCGGCCACAGGGTGACGATCCGCTTCCTCCAACTGGAGGACGTACGAGCACTACTGCCGTTCGGGAGCGCCATCACGGTGCACGGCCCCACCGAAGCCAGGGCCCACCTCCGTGACCTCACCACCAACCTGGCCCACCACTATGCGCCGTCACCGACGTCCTGACCCGCAACCGCGACCACCAGTAGCACCGGATGGCCACGCAGTGGCGTCGACCGCGCTGGAGGCCGCTCAGACCCAGCAGACCTACGCCACACGCCGCGGATCAGTCCGGCGACCAGCGCCAGAGAGACCGGGCTTCCCAAGCTCAGGGTGCGCGCCTGTGTGCGAGACAGCCGTCGACAAGTCGGGTCGCATGGCTGAGGATCTGCTGCGTGACCGATGACGAACTCGTCATGGCCGTCCGTGCCCACGTGGCCGGCCGGGGGCTGCCCGGCCCGGCATCTGTGAAGGATGTCGCCACGTTCGAGCGGATGGTGGGCGCTGAGTCCGCCCAGTCGCCGGTCGGAGGCCATGACGTTGCGCGCCCGTTCCAGGAACTTCGGGTGCAGGCTGGTGTCCGCGTCCATGACCAGCAGGTACTTTGCGGCGGATGCGAGTCCGCCGGATGCACGGTTCAGCCAGTTGATGGCGTGGTTGAGGGCGCCGGCCTTCTTGTGCGGGTTGTCCGGCAGATTGAAGACGACCGTGCGCGGCACACCGGGGCGGTCGGCGAATCGACGTGCGAACTCCTCGGTCCGGTCGGAGGAGTTGTTGACCACGACGACGATCAGGGCGGGTGGTGCGCTCTGAGCGGCCAGTGATTCCAGGGCCAGCAACACGCCGGCCTCCTCGTCGCGTGCGGGCAGGATCACGGCGGTCTCCAGCAACGGGGCCGCGCCCTGGATGACCAGCCGTCGGCGGTGCGCGCCGTGTCCTCGTCGACCTCTGCTGTGGTCGGGGCGGCCCCTACGGTGGCCTTCGCCAGTGGGCGGAAGGCCTGACGGGACCCTGACGGCTGCGCCTGGGCGTCCAGCGGTGGTCATGTGGTCGGACATGGTGTGGTTGTTGCCCCCCGCGGCACGGCTGCCGCTTCTTTCCCCGACGGCCGTTGGGCCGCCCTGTTGCCTATTGCTGCCCGGTGCCGATCTCCCGGCACCGAGCAAGCGCCGCACTGCGACGAGCGACGGCACGAGAGGCCTTTGTTGAAGCACTGGTTACGGCCCCGGAAGAGTGATGGAGGGGCGTGCAGGAGCCTTGGTGAGGGCAGTGGAGCGAAACAGGCATCGCATAGTGAGGTGAGGGCGCGCATTTTCTCTCCGCGCCCCATGCTCGCGCCCTGCAGCCTCACGACAGCCGCACCGGATCAAACGCGGACCAGCGGCGAACAGCGGAGAACCACGGTGAATGCGACGGAGCCCGACGAGACGGCACCCCGGCGTCAACCCAGGTCAACGCCACAACCAGCCGCAAATGTCAGTGGCTTCCCGAGCTCAGGTCCCAGCACGACGCCGCCAGAAATCGTGTGAGGGGATCACGCCGGTCCGGCAGAATTTGGCCGTGCCCCTTGATGCCATAGACGCCGTGAACTGGGCGGCGATACCCAACCCGACGTGGCATCGCTGCGACGATCCCGAGCGCGTCGCTCACGCGCTGCGGCTACTGGCGGTTTCCACCACGGCCAACGAGACGGGCGACGCGACCTCCATTCTCGCCGACGGCGGCTTCGTGTGCGGTCACGCCGCCATGGTGTTCCCGGCGGCCTATGCCGCCACCCCGATCCTGCTGGACCTCGTCGAGCACGGCCGACGTCCGCGCATCAAGGACGCGGCCCTCGGACTCCTGGCGAACGCGCTCGACTGCTTCCCGACTGCCGGTCACAACCGGGTGGACACTCCTTTCGGCACCGACGTCCCGCTCTGCTGCGCCGTGGCACGTCATATTCGTGGCCGTCGGAGTGCTCTTCTCGTCCACGGGATCCCCGGCAGACAACTCCTGTCGCAGGCAGAGGTCCACTGGCGGCTGACCATCGAGGAGACGGAGGTCCAGCCCGACGGCAGCCTGGCCGCCCTCGCCGTCTTCGAAGGCACGATGTCCCAGGCGCCCGTCGAAGCCGAATTGCACACCTCATCGGTCGCGTCATCTGCTCCGACTGTCTGGATCGACACGCTGACGGCCGATGCCTCAGACAGTGCGTGCATCCAGTTCAGGCAAACATCGTTCGAGGTCGCTCCGGGATCCGTCCTGTACCCGGCCGAATGCGGACGCCGCGAGCACTGACCTTGATGCCGTCGCTCAACGGCCGCATCACAACCGCACCAGATCGAAGAAGGTCTGCTGCTCCCGCGCTTCTCCCCCGTTCAGTAGCGCGTTACTGATCTACCGAAGGCGGCCTTCGGGTGAAGCGAGGCCATTGCCGGGGTTTCGGCCGGCACGGATGATCGCCGTGGTTGGAGCCGCCGAGGCGCAAGTCGGCGGTCCACCAACACATTTGGGCAGCGTGGTGAGGTTCTGAAGGTTGGGCATACGGCGTGCCGGGGCCGACCTCGCGTGATCAGCTAGGTGCGTGGAGACCATCATCGCCAGTGGCATAGCCGTGCTGGGGACTCTGCTCGGTTCGGGGATCACCCTGGCGTTCCAGCAGCGCACCACCGACAGGAGTCACCAGTTCGCGCGCCGCGAGAAGCTTAGGCAGGAGCGGCTTGACGCCTACTCCATGTACGCCGGGGCACTGATCAACTATCGGCGCTGTCTGGTCCACCTCTGGTTCTGTGAGCGCGAGCAGCCACCACCGGAAGACCCGGACGCGGTACGCATCCGCGCCTACGACCTGCGCTCCAACGCCCAAGAGGCCCTGTTCCGAGTGCAGATGCTCACGGACGACGAGGCGTTGAGCCGGGCCGCGGAGGACGTGCTCGCTGACATCACGCTGATACCCAAGGCCGGCGGCAGGGACGAGTTCGACGCTCGGAGGGCGCGAACTCGCGCTGGCATCGGCCGACTTGTCACCCGGGGCAAGCAACACCTGTGAGCAACCTTCCCCGGGAGGCAGATCGTGCGCGGCCGGCGCTGGCAGGTCACTGCTTGGTCATCAGCTGAGCCCGGCCGTCGGTTGGGTCCCGGACGTGTTCTCCGGGCCGCCCCGGACAGGTCGGGGATGCAACCATTCCCTACGGAGCTGGAACCCCCGGAAGCCGGCCGCGCGTTTACGACCGTAGTCGTAGGCACTGACAACGGGCCGCCAGTGTTGGGCCGTTGGCGAGGGCCGACGACCCCCTCAATGCGCATCCCCCGGGCCATGGACCCGGGGGATGCGCATTGCCCAGCCGTCCTCCTACGGCAGCTTCACCACCGTGTAGTCATCGCAATACCCCGCCGCCGAACCGGAGTTCTTGTAGCAGTACACCGACGCCGCAGTGTTGGAGACGCCCGTCGTGAAGAAGATCGGTTCCTGGGCGTACGACGTCGTCGACGCCCGCAGGTACGTCTCCGTGCCGCCGAAGCTCTTCACGCCGACCGCGACCTCCTCGCCGGCGGTGGCCACCTTCCCCCAGGCCGCCAGCAGGTAACTGCCGCCGGACGTCAGGCCACTCACCGTCTGGATCGCGCCGCTCGCGCTCGCCCCGGTCTGGAGTGAGTACGTGCCCGTACGGGCGTTGGAGGCGACCACGCTCGACGCCGTGCCCGTGCTCTGGGTCCACGGGGTCAGTGCGCCTGTCTCGAAGCCCGGGTTCGTGACCGTGTTCGTCGACGACGACAGCGGTTCCACCGCCAGGTCGTCGCAGTAACCCGCCCCCGTTCCACCGGCGTTCTTCCAGCAGTAGACCGTGGCCGTTGTCGACGACGCACCTGTGGTGAAGAGGATCGCCGCCTGCGAGTACGACGTCGACGCGACGTTCGTGAAGGTCTCCGTGCCGCCGAAGTTCTTCACGCCGATCGCCAGGGTTTCGCCTGCCGTCGCCACCTTGCCCCAGCCCGTCAGCAAGTACGTCGTCGACGGGGTCAGACCCGTGAGGGACTGGTTCGCGCCGCTGCCGCTTGCCGCTGTCGTCAACGCGTCAGCTCCCGTGCGGGAGTTGGACGCCGTCACCGAGGAGGCCGTACCGCTTGCCTGCGTCCAGGGGGACAGACTGCCCGTCTCGAAGCCCGCGTTGGACAGGAGGTTGCCGCCGGTGCCGTTGTACGCGCCGATGTTGGGGGCCGCCGAAGCCGACACCGCGTTGCCGTATGCGTCGTAGCCGCCGTTCGATGCGATTACCGCGCCTGCCCTGATCACCGGGGACGACGGGTGGACCTGGTAGGCGTTCTTGCCTGTGTAGGAGGAGGACGTGTTCGTGTTGCCCGCGTTGCGGAACTCCGGGTCCGACGTCACCTTGGCCGCGTCCGCGGGTTCGCGGGACGGGTGGTTGCCGTAGAAGAGGTTGTTGGAGTAGGTCGAAGTGCCGGTGGTGGTGAAGTAGTTGCCGGAGCCGTAGTTGAAGACCGCGTTGTTCCGGAAGGACAGGGCTCCGCTGATCGATGTGCCTGCGCGGGAGTAGAGGATCGGGGTGCTCAGGCCGTCCCTGACCGAGAACGTGTTGTTGTAGAAGAGGGGGATGGCGGACGAACTGCCGCTCTGGTTCGGGACTCCGCCCACGAAGTGCAGGACTCCGCCGCCGTGGGTCTGGGTGCCCGATGTCGGGCAGCCGGAGTTGCTGCCGTCGTTCTCGCTGATGTTGTAGCGGACCACCGTGCCATCGCTGGGGACGGTCGACGTGGGCTCGTTGGCGATGGTGAACGGGGGCATCACCAGCAGGAAGCCGCCGAGGTTCTGGTGGCTGTAGTTGTACTGGAACGTGGTGTTGTGGTTGCCCCAGTCCACGTCGAAACCGGTACCGTCGGCGCCGTTGACGTGGCAGTAGACCTCGTTGTTCTGGACGACGGTGTTGCTGCTGCCGGACATCCAGATGCCGGCCGAGGCGCCGTTGCAGTAGTTGCCCGACGGCGGACAGGTCGACTTCGCGCCGCCGTAGCCCGCCTTGTTGCCGTCGATCAGGGCGCCGTCGTTCTTGACGACCAGGATGTCGTCCGCGCCGTCGTACGTCATCGTGTTGTTGCGGATGACCGTGCCGGTCGTCAGGCCTGTGCCCTGGCCGTCCGCGTCCGGCGTCACCGCCACCGCTATGCGGTCCACGTGGTCGAAGGTGTTGTTCTCGACCACCACGTCGTTCCAGGTGGAGACCGGTGTCGTGTGGTCGGTCTGGACTCCCACGCCCGCGTTCGTCGAGTACCAACCTCCGCCGTAGCCGGCGATGTTGTGGATGTACATGTCGTGCACGCGGATGTGGTTCAGGACGCCGCCGGAGCTGTTCTCGGCCAGGACGCCCGAACGGTAGGCGGGGGACGAGGCGTTGTCGATCAGCTCCAGGCCGCCGATGTCCCAGTACTGCTGGTTCAGGAGGTGGATGACCGCGCCCGTCGCACCCGCCGCGTCGACGATCGGCTTCGCGCCCGAACCGTACGACGACATCGAGATGTTGCTGCCGGAGGCGCCCGAACCGCCGGGCGCGAGCTGGCCGGTGCAGGTCGTGCCGGCCTTGAAGAGGATGCTGTCGCCCGCGGCGAATGTCGTGCTGTTGACGGCTGTTACCGAGTTCCAGGGGCTGGTACTGGTGCCGGTGCCGTTGGAGGAGGCCGAGCAGTCCACGTAGTAACTCGTGCCCGCCGCCGCCGCGTTGGTCGCCGTGACGGGGACGAGCAGGGCGCCCGCCATCGCGGCGAGCAGGGCCAGGACCCCTGGCCTTCGTCGGGTTGTGGCGGAAACTGGTCTGTCGGGAGAACCGAATCTGCGACGCTTCATTGCGCGCTCCTTGGATGGGTGGATGTGTCCCTTGCCGCTGTGTGCGGCGAGATTCCCCTCTTCACCAGGCGCGATGACCGGTTGCCGCCGGTGCGCCTGGAGCGTGTGATGCTGTCCCGACGCCGGATTCGACGGCGTCGGGGCAGCGCGAAGCCAACAGCCCCGCCAGTTGTGGAACTCGGAGCCAACGGCCCCGCCAGTTACGGAACCTGGGCTACCAGGAGGCCAGCGAACCGTCCGCGTTGCGCCACACCGGGTTGCGCCAGCGGTGGCCGCGTTCGGCGGCGGCGCGGACCTTGTCCTCGTCGACCGTGATGCCGAGACCGGGGGCCGTCAGGCGGTGGATGTAGCCGTCCTGGACCTCGAAGGGCGAGGCGTCCGCGAGGTAGCCGAGCAGGCCGCTGCTGTCGCCGTAGCCGATGCCCAGGGACTGTTCCTGGATGAGGAAGTTCGGTACGGCGAAGTCGAGTTGGAGGCTCGCCGCGAGTGCGATGGGGCCCAGTGGGCAGTGCGGGGCGACGAGCACGTCGTAGGCCTCGGCCATCGCGGCGATACGGCGGGTCTCCGAGATGCCGCCCGCGTGGCTGATGTCGGGCTGGGCCACCGCGATGCCGGCGCCGAGGACCTCCCTGAAGTCCCAGCGGGAGAAGAGGCGTTCGCCGGTCGCGATGGGGATGGAGGTGGCGCGGACCACGTCGCCGAGGTCGCGGGTGAATTCCGGGAGGACCGGTTCCTCGACGAACATCGGCAACAGCGGTTCCAGGTACGGCAGTACACGCCTCGACATCGCTCCGCTGAAGCGGCCGTGGAAGTCCAGCGCCAGGTCGCGGTCCGGGCCGATCGCTTCCCGTACGGCGGCCACGCGGGCCACGATCGCGTCGATCGCGGCGGGGGTGGCGAGCGGTTCGAGTTGCGCGCAGGGGTTCATCTTCACGGCCGTCAGGCCCTTGGCCACTTGGCCCGCCGCCGACTCGGCGAGTTCCTCGGGACTCTCGCCGTAGAGCCAGCCGTAGATGCGGACGCGGTCGCGGACGTGGCCGCCGAGGAGTTGGTGCACGGGGACGCCGTGGGTCTTGCCGGCGATGTCCCACAGGGCCTGGTCGATGCCCGCGAGGGCGCTGCTGAGAACCGGGCCGCCGCGGTAGAAGCCGCCCTTGGCGAGCATCTGCCAGTGCTCCTCGATGCGGGCGGGGTCCTGGCCTGTCAGGTAGTCGAACATCTCCTCGACCGCCCTGGCCGTGGTGTGGGCCTTGCCCTCCACGATGGGCTCGCCCCAGCCGGATATGCCCTCGTCGGTGTCGACGCGCAGGAAGAGCCAGCGCGGTTCGACGAGGAACAGCTCGTATCCGGTGATTTTCATGCTGCGGACCTCCGGGTCCTACGGGTATGACGACTACGGGTACGGGGGGAGGGTGAAGAGCAAGGGAGCCGGGGGTCCTACTCCTGCGAGCTGATGCTGCGCCCGCCGTCCACGACCAGGTTCTGGCCGGTGATGAACGACGCGTCGTCGGAGCCGAGGAAGGCGACGGCGGCGGCGATGTCCTCGGGTTCGCCGATGCGGCCCACCGGGGTGCGGGCGGCCGTCTGGGCCCGGTACTCGTCCGGCGCGTCGGTCCACAGACCGGTGTCCACCGCACCCGGCACTACCGCGTTGAACCTGATCCGGCCCGCGTACTCGACCGCCAACTGCCGTACCAGCGCGTTGACTCCGCCCTTGGCCGCCGCGTACGCGGGGAAGCCGCTGAAGCCGAGGACCGCGTGCACGGAGCCCGTGACGACCACCGCGCCGCCGGCCGCCGAGAGCAGCGGAACGGCGGCCCGGACGCCGTAGAAGACGGAGTCGAGGGCGAGGCGGAGGTGGTCGTGCCAGGAGGTGTCGTCGAGTTCGTGGATCGCGCCGGGGAGGTTGCGGCCGGCGTTGAGGTGCAGCAGGTCGAGGCGGCCGGTCCACTCCTGGGCGATCCGGATCGCCTCCGGCCACGCCTCGGGGTTCGTGACGTCCAGCCCCAGGTGGCGGGCCTGGCCGCCCTTGGCGCGGACCTCTTCGGCCACCTTCTCGGCCCCGGCCGCGTCCACGTCGGTGACGAGCACGGACGCGCCTTCCTCGGCGAGGCGTCGCGCGGTGGCGGCGCCGATGCCGGAGGCGGCGGCGGTGAGGAGGGCCGTGCGGCCGGTGAAACGAGAGGCGTGACGGTCGGGGTGGTTCTCGGGGGTGGTGCGGCTCATGGTGTTCCTCTCGGCGTGACCGGCCCGTCCGGTCATCCGTCCTACGGGGGTGCCCTTCCGGGTCGGCCTACGGCTCGGGCCGACCCGTCCGGTCAGGTCGTACGGGTGTTACGGGTACTACGGGTCAGCTCGCGCTCGCGCATCCGGGTACTACGGACTACCGGTACTACGGGCCAGAACGCCCCCACGTACCCAGGTTGTACGGGGCGTCGGGTCGCACGGGTCGCACGGGTCGTCGAGTCACGCCACCCCGCCGGCCCTCGCCCCCGCCGTGGACCCCCGCAACACCAACCGCGGCTCGGTCGGCACCACAACGTCCCCCGGCGACTCTCCCCGGATCTCCGCGACCAACGCGTCCACCGCCGCCGTTCCCAGTTCGTGCAGGGGCATCGCGACCGTGGTGAGCGGGGGGGTGAGGTAGCCGGCGACGGGGAGGTCGTCGTTGCCCACCAGGGAGATGTCCTCGGGGATGCGCAGGCCGCGTTCGTGGATGGCCCGCATCGCCCCGATGGCCTGGGCCAGCGAGCTGGTGTAGAGCGCGGTGACCGGGGGCCGGTCCCCGGCCGGGGTGAGGAGTTCGTGGGCGGCCGCCGCGCCGCCCTCCTCGGTGAAGTCGCCGGAGGCTACCGGTGCCGCGAGCAGTCCCAGTGCGGCGGAGTGCCGTAGGAACGCGTCCCTGCGGTCCTCGCTGGGGGTGATCCCCGAGGGGCCGGCGATGTGGCCGATCACCCGGTGGCCGAGTCCGTGGAGGTGGTCCAGCGCGGTGACGCTGGAACGTGCCACGTCCATCGTGACGTTGCGGTCCGAGCCCTTGACGGCGCGGTTGAGGAAGACGTGCGGAACCGGGTTGCGGCTCAGGGTCTCCAGTAGGGGGTGGTTGGGGCGGGCGGAGGCGATCAGCAGGCCGTCGACGCGGCCTTCCTTGACCAGGTCGTTGAAGGTGTCGTCGGCCTCCTGGCCGTCGAAGTCCTCGGCGAGCAGGGAGAGATAGCCCAGTTCACGGGCGCGCTGGTAGGCGCCCCGGGAGATGGTGACGTAGGTCGGGTTGTTGAGGGCCGGCACCAGCAGGGCCAGGGCGTGGGTGCTGGCTCCGGCCAGGGCGCGGGCCCCGGAGTGCGGGCGGTAGCCCAGGGCGGCGGCGACCTCGTGGACGCGCTGTCGGGTCTCCGGCCGGACGGACAGGTCCTGCCGTCCGTTGAGCACCTTGGACACCGTCGCCTTGGAGACTCCCGCCTCCCGTGCGACGTCCACCAGCCTTGCCCGTACGGGCTGTTCAGCCACGCGAGTCCTCCCTGTCAACCACGTTGTCGACGACCCCGGCCGCCCTGCGAATCATGCACCTTTGCCGGATTCGCCTGGGGTGTGGCGATCGGCGTGGGGTGTTGCGTTTGACCTCTTGACACCTTCTGGCGCCGCAACCTAGCGTTCGCCGAAGTCGTTGGTCAACCGGTTTCCTTCGATGGATTTCAGTGATATATCCATTCAGGCCCGACAAACCATGACGGTCCTCGCACAGCCGACGGGACTCGGCGAACCAAGAGGACCCTCGACTTTCCTTAGAAGAACCGTAGAAACCCCTGCAAGCACGACGAAATCGGCATGCGCCGATGATGGGTGAGGTGTGCAATGAAGCGCTCCGGGAGACTGCTCACGGTCGCCACCACGGTCGCCGCCCTGGCGACGTCGCTCGCCGCCTGTGGCGGCGGCTCCGGCTCGACCTCGGCGGACGGGACGGTCACGCTCCACGTGGAGGCGTGGAAGGGCGGCGGCGCGGAGCCGGCGAACATCGCCGAGATCAACAAGGCGTTCGAGGCGGCGCACCCGAAGATCAAGATCGACTTCAAGTACACCACCGCGGACCCCACCTACACGCAGAAGCTGCAGCCCGAACTGCTGGGCGGCAAGGCCGGCGACGTCATCATGGTCGACGCCGACAAGATGAAGAAGTGGGGTGCCTCCGGCTACCTCGCGGACCTCTCCGACGAGTCGTGGGTGAGCTCCATATCCTCGGCCGCGAAGCCGTTCACGCAGAGCGGCGGCAAGACGCTGGCCATGCCGATGGAGCTGATCGGCATCGGTCTGTACGCCAACATGGACCTGCTGAAGAAGGCCGGGATCACCGAGGTCCCCGCCGACTGGCCGAAGTTCCTCGCCGACCTCGCCAAGCTGAAGAAGGCCGGGATCACGCCCATCTCCCTTCCCGACAAGGCTGGTTGGACCGGCAGCTCGATCTTCCAGGCGAGCGGCTCGACGACCGTCTACCAGAAGAACAAGCAGTGGGACGCGGACTTCCTGGCCGGCAAGGCGTCCTTCGCCTCGGACTGGAAGGAGCCGCTCGACCAGCTCAAGACCCTTGGTGACAAGGGCTATGTGAACTGGAAGAACGAGCTCGGCGTCGACGAGTGGTCACAGGGGCCGCAGGACTTCAGTGCCGGCAAGAGCGCCTTCTGGTACCAGGGCGCCTGGCAGGTCTCCAACATCAAGAAGGCCGGTTTCCCGGTGTCGTTCGCCCCCTGGCCGGGTGGCGCGGCCGGCACCAAGCCGAACGCGATGCTGTTCTCCGGCACCGCGTGGGGCGTCAACTCCCAGTCGCAGCACGCGGACGCGGCGAAGGAGTACGTCAAGTTCTGGTCGCAGAGCGCGAATCTGGCGAAGTACCTGGACGCCGAGCACGCCGAGTCCCCGTTCACCGGTGGCACCACGCCCGACTCGACGGAGACGACCATCTTCAACACCGCCTTCACCGAGGGCCGTTACCGGGTCCTCCCGTCCAACACCTGGTACGGCTCCCAGTCGGAGACCGACACCGGCTCCAAGATCCAGTCGTTCCTGCTGGGCCAGTCCGACGCGGCGAAGACGCTGAAGGACATCCAGACGGCGGCGTCCGCCAAGTAGCCGTGTCGGTGGGGTAGTTGGGCCGTCCGGTCAATCGAACACCGGCCGGGTGATCGAGCCGGCCGGCCCACCCCAGTCCCGCCCACTCCCCCAAGGGGCCTGACGGCCAAGGAGGTTGATCCCCCGTGTTCCACCGACGGCGTGCCACCATGGCCGCCTTCCTGCTCCCCGCGATCGCCGTGTACGCGCTCTTCATCCTGTATCCGCTGTTCAAGGGCGTCTACTTGAGCCTGACCGACAGTGTCGGCGGCCCGATCTCCCACTTCGTCGGCATGGACCAGTACAAGGAGATGGCGGACGACCCGCAGATCTCCGCCGCCCTGTGGCACACGGTTCTCTACGCCGTCGTGGTCGTCGTCGTGCAGAACGGCCTCGGGCTGCTCTTCGCGTCGATGCTGTTCCGCCGCGAGAAGGTCCGAAAGGCCCTCAGCGTCGTCCTGTTGACCCCGACCCTCATCTCACCGCTGATGGCCGCGTTCATCTGGTCGTACCTCTTCGCACCGAACGGCGGCCTCAACGCCCTGCTCGACGGGGTCGGTCTCGGCGGCCTCAAGCATGTCTGGCTCGGCGACCCGTCCACCGCGCTGTACTCGGTCGCCACCGTCAACATCTGGATGTTCACCGGCTACTCGTGCGCGATCTTCCTCGCCAGCTATATGAGCATGCCGACCGAACTCCTGGAAGCCGCCGCGCTGGACGGCGCGAGCGGCTGGCGGCGGTTCCGCAGCATCGAGTGGCCGTTGCTGGCGCCCGCGCTCACCGTCAACGTGACGCTCAGCCTGATCGGTTCGCTCAAGGTCTTCGAGTTCCCGCTCGTCCTGACCAACGGCGGCCCGGCCGGCGCCACCGACACCCTGACCCTGCTCGTGTACCGGAACATCTTCGGCGGCGGGAAGTTCGCCTACGGCGTCGCCATCGCCGTACTGCTCCTGGTGACCGTGGTCGTCCTGTCCAGCGCGACCAACTCCCTGCTCAGACTGCGCGAACGGCGCGTGTGACGACGTACGGACGCCCTCAAGTGCGTACGCATGCCAGGCAGTTCTCCGTCGGCACCGTCGGCACCGTTGGAATCGTTGGAATCGGACGGATCACCCCATGACCTCACCCCCCTCGACACCGGTCTCCGCACCGGAGGCCGTCCGCCCCGCCGGGAAGCGCGCCACGCCCCGGCCCCGCACCCCGGCCGGCCCCCGCGCCGCCGCCCCGTGGACCCCGCGCAGACTCGCCGCCGGCCTCGGCACCACGGCACTCACCCTCGGCACGGTCCTCTTCGTCCTGCCGTTCGTCTTCACGATCGTCACCTCGCTGCGCACGGCGGCCGACGTGGCGCGCTCCCCGCTGGGCATCCCGCACTCCTTCACCCTGAAGAACTTCACGCAGGCCTTCAGCCAGATCCACTACGGCACCAGCACCCTCAACACCCTGCTGATCACCGGGCTTTCGTGCGTCCTCATCACCGTGCTCGGCGCGCTCGCGGGCTACCCGCTGGGCCGGATCACGGCCGGCTGGTCGACGGCGGTGTACCGCCTCTTCATCCTCGGCACCTCGATCCCCGTGTTCGTCGTGGTGGCACCGCTGTACCTGCTGATGCGCGACCTGAACCTGCTGGACACCTACGCGGGCGTCGTCTTCATCTACACCGCGCTCAACCTGCCGCTCGCCGTGTTCTTCTACACCAGCTTCATCCGCCAGATCCCGGCCGACCTGGAGGAGGCGGCGGCCCTCGACGGCTGCGGCGCGCTGCGCACCTTCTTCGTCGTCATCCTGCCGCTGCTGCGGCCGGTCACCAGCACCCTGCTGACCTTCATCGCCCTGCAGATCTGGAACGACCTGCTGGTCCCCCTCGTATTCCTCCAGGACCCGGGCAAGCGCACCGTCATGGTGAACGCGTACTCCTTCATCGACCCGCACACCGTGCAGCCGACCACGCTCTTCCCGGCCGCGCTGCTGGGTGTGCTGCCCCTACTGGTCATCTTCATCTTCTTCCAGCGCCAGATGGTCGCCGGAATGTCGGCGGGAGCAGTTAAGTGACGGACAATCAGTTTCTTCAACGGCCCCTGATCACAACCCAGTTGCTCGACACCCGGGTGATGGCCATCCTCAGGTCGGCCGACGCCTCCGCGCTGCCCGCCGCGGCCCGTGCCCTCGCGGCCGGCGGGGTCACCTGCCTGGAGGTCACCCTCACCACCGCCGGCGCGCTCGACGCGATCGCCCGCATCAAGGACGAACTCGGCGCCGGGGTCTCGGTCGGCGCCGGTACGGTCCTCAGCACGGCCGACACCCGGGACGCGCTGGCGGCCGGCGCCGAGTTCCTGGTCTCCCCGAACGTCGAACCGGACGTCATCCACGACGCGGCCGACCAGGGCATCCCCTGCTACCCGGGAGCGTGGACGGCGACGGAGGTGACCACCGCCTGGCGGGCCGGCGCGGCGGCCGTGAAACTCTTCCCTGCCTGCACCGGAGGCCCCACCCATCTGCGCCAACTCCGCGCCCCGCTCCCGCACATACCGCTCATGGCGGTCGGCGGCGTCGACCTCGAAGCGGCCGGGCAGTACATGGCGGCGGGCGCACTCGCCGTCGGCGTCGGCTCCCCGCTGCTGCGCGACGCCGATCGGGACCCCAGCCCCGAGGCGCTGAGCGCCCTCACGGCCCGGGCACGCGCACTGCTGGAGACGGTCAGGCCCGGCACCGGGCCCGAGGAGAAGAACCCCCTGTGAACAGCAAGCCTGTTGTCGAGAACGACGAGCCCTACCTCGTCACCGTGGGCGAGACCCTGGGCGTCCTGTCCGCCGCCGGTCCCGGCCCGCTCACTCTGGGCACCCCTCTGCGCCTCGGCATCGCAGGCGCCGAGTCGAACGTGGCGATCGGCGTAAGTCGCCTGGGCGGAAAGGCCACTTGGATCGGCCGTGTGAGCGAGGACGAGCTGGGCGAGCTGGTGCTGCGCGAACTGCGGGCCGAAGGGGTGACCGCTGTGGCGGCACGCGATCCGGCACCGACCTCCCTCCTCCTCAAGGAGAGACGCACCAGCACGCACCACCGGATGCGCTACTACCGCACGGCGACGGCGGGCGTCCGCCTGGCTCCCGAGGACATCCCGGAGGAGCTGGTGGCGGGGGCGGCGATTCTCCACATCACCGGCATCACACCGGCGTTGGGGGAGGGGCCGGCCCGAGCGGTCCGCCGGGCGGTCGACATCGCCCGCGAGGCAGGGGTGTCGATCTCCCTCGACATCAACTTCCGTTCCCTGCTGTGGAACGAGGACGCGGCGCGGGAGGCGGTCCTCCCCCTCCTCCACGACAGCGACCTGGTGTTCGCGGGCCCGCACGAAGCCCGGCTCGCGGTGCCGGACCGCCACGAGCCCGAGGAACTGGCCAAGGGGCTCTGCGAGTTGGGCCCCTCCGGTGCCGTGATCAAACTCGGCGCGGAGGGAGCCTTCGCGCTCCTCGACGGCCGCCCGCACCGCCAACCCGCGCTGCCCGCCCGCGTGCACGACTCGGTGGGTGCCGGGGACGCCTTCGTCGCCGGCTACTTGGCCGAGCTGCTGGCCGGTGCACCCGCGCCGGTCCGGCTCGACACGGCCGCCCGGGTCGGCGCGTTCGCGGTCGGCACGGAGGGCGACTGGGAGGGCCTGCCGCGCCGGGCCGAACTCCCGCTGCTGGACCACCATGACGACGTACTCCGCTGAGGACTGAACGCCCGATGACAAGTACTGGTACAGCAGGGCACGTCGACGTCCTGACGGGTTCGTACACACCGGACACGGGTGGTGAGGGCGTCGGCCTGGCGGCGCTGCGGCTCACCCCGCAGGACGGTGCTCTGAAGGTGGTGGACGCGGTGGCGGCGAGCGGCGCGTCCTTCCTGGCGGCACACCCGACGCTCCCCGTCGTCTACACGACGCACGAGTCGACGCCGGGCGCGGTGAGCGCGTTCGCGCTGCGGGAGGGCGCGGCACCGACTCCACTGGGAGCACCCGTGACCAGCGGCGGCGCGAACCCCTGCCACCTGACCGTCCACCCGAGCGGCGGCTTCCTCCTCACCGCCAACTACGGCACGGACACGCTCCCCGGCACGGTGGCCGTACACCGCCTGGACGCGGACGGCCGGCTCTCGGACCTCACGGACGTGGTCGAACACAAGGGTTCGGGCCCGGTGACCGGCCGTCAGGAGGGCAGCCACGCGCACCAGGTCCTCGTCGACCCGGCGGGCCGCCACATCCTGGCGACGGACCTGGGCGCGGACACGGTGTTCGCGTACCAACTGGACGTCGTCACCGGCAAGTTGAAGCAGGTGGCGGCCTCCCGCCTCCGCCCCGGCTCGGGCCCCCGCCACCTCGCGTTCACCTCGACCGGCGACCTGGTCCTCAGCGCGGACGAGCTCTCCTCCACGGTGACCTGCCACCGCTACGACGCCGAGACGGGCACCCTGCACGAACTGTCCCGGGTGCCGGCAACGGCCGTGGCGGACGTCCCCAACCAGCCCGGCGGCATTGCCACATCCGCCTGTGGCAACCACGTGTGGGTCACCAACCGGGGTGCGGACACGGTGGCGGCGTTCCGGATCACGGGCACGACCCTCGAACCTCTCGGCGAGATCCCGAGCGGGGGCAGCTGGCCCCGGGGGCTGACTGCGGCGCCCGGGCATCTGCTGGTGGCGAATCAGCACAGCGGGACGGTGGCGGTGTTGCGGGTGCTGGAGGACGGGACGTTGGGGGAGACGGGGGTTGTGGTGGGGGTCGCTTCAGTGGTGTGCGCGCTCGTGGTCTGACGTGGTCACCGGCGGTGTTCGTCACGCAGGCGGGCGAACGTCCCATGAGCACGACGATCCCGTGGACGGACCGTGGGGCACGTCGTCGGTACGGGAACCTTGCCCGAACGCCCACGGGGTGGCCGGCCGCCGAGACAGCGGCCGGATCGGCCGGCGCCCACCTCGCCCGCTGCTCCCCAACGCCGCCGCGGCCCCCGCCAGCAGCCGGCCCAGGCCGAGTTCGAAGTTCGCCTCGGGGTCGTCGTTGTACAGCAGCTCGTCCTGGACGGCCGCCGCGGCGGCTGCCGCCCACGCCCCCCACGTCGCCGCGGACGCGATCGAGGCCGCCGTCACTCTTACGGCCACGTACGCGCCGATCCACAATGTCCCCGCCGGCATCGCCACCACCCGGGCCTCCGATCACGCGGCCGACACCGACCGGCGCGGCCGCGAGCCCCGCGTCAAAACGGCAGGTCGTCCGGCAGAACGCGGAAGACCTTCTGGCTGCCCAGCGGACGTACCGCACGGAAGTCGCGGCGGTCGAGGGTGAGGATCGCGTCGGTGTCGTAGTCGGCGGCCAGTGCCACGTTCACCGCGTCGGCGAGGTCGAGATCCAACGCGCGGTAGCGGATCCGGACCGACTGCGCGGCGGCCAGATGGTCCTCCCTGATCTCCGGAACGACGACCCGGCCGCGCCGCATCCAGCGGCGGATGTCGTCGACCGCGCTGCGGGCTGCCTCGCGGCCGAGTTCACGCGTGGCGACGTGGTCGAGCTCCGCGAGAAGGAGCGGGGACATGATCAGCAGTCCCGCGGCCATGATGGCCTCGTTGGCGGCTCCGTGTTCCGGGTGCGTCGAGTCGAGGGCCGCCAGCAGGCCGGAGGTGCCCGCGATGACGATGATCACGCGGCGCTTCCGGTGTCCGTCTCGCGGCGGACAGCGTCCGCGACCGTGTCACGGACCTGCGACCTGGGCAGCGTACGGCCCGGTCCTTCGAATGCGCGCGAGAACAACGGCTCGTCCCAGACCCGGTTCGCCATCGCCGCGAGATGGATCCCCTGGCGGATGATCTCGGCCTCGCTCACCCCGCGCCGCGCGGCGGCTTCCTTGATGATCGCCAGATCCTCGGGGTCGGCGTAGACGTTGGTGCGCTTCATCGACATGTACCAAAAGTAGGTTATGTACCAGAGTGATGTACATGCATGCACGGCGTCGTACGGCTCGGTTCATGGGTTCGGGAGATGGGGGAACCGGCCGACGGGGCATGCGGAAGAATGCGCGCATGGCTGACAGCGGGGAGTTCCGGGACGGTCTCGCGGATCGCATGGCGATCTTCGACCGGGAGGCGGCCGCCGGCGCAGCCGCCAGGGCCGAGGTGGAGCGGCTGGGAGCAGTGGAGCAGTTCCCGCTGAAGATCTGGGCCGACCTGCGCCTGGAGCAGTACGCCCTGGGACCGGCGGCCTACAGGAACCCGTCGTACTCGTTCTGCCGTCTGATGGAATACGGCACCAACACCATCGGCAGCATCCGCGGTGGCAGCGCGGCGAAACACATCCTGTACCAGCACCGGTCGGGCGAGTGGCGGATCGTGCCCACCGCGCTGCGCGGTCTCGGCGTACACGAGGCGTGGGAGAAGGTGCGTACCGAGTTCCAAGCCGCCTTCAGCGCCGCAGCCGACGGCCAGTACGAACTCATCGACGAGTTGGAGTCGCTGTCGTACGGCCAGGCGCTGACCACCAAGGCACTGGCGGTCTATTTCCCCGGCGAGTTCCTGCCGATCTTCTCCGCCTCGCACGTCCGGCACTTCACCGCGCTGCTCGGTGGCCGTCCGCACCAGCAGTCCTCGGGTGTACGAACCTGGCGGGCCAACCGGGAACTCCTCGAACTCGTACGGCAGTTGTCGGAGTTCGAGGGATGGCTGCCGCACGAAGTGATGGAATATCTGTACACCTTTCACGACCCACGGCCGAGAGACCGGGTCATCTGGAAGATCGCGCCGGGCGCGCGGGCCGGTCTCTGGGACGACTGCCTCACCAACCGTCGGATCCGGATCGGCTGGGACGAGGTCGGCAGCCTCGGCCAGTTCGAGAGCGACCAGGAACTCAAGGAAGCGCTGGACCAGTACTGGCCGGGCAGTGCCGGCGGCAACCTTCGGCTCGCCCGCCAGATGCTCGCCTTCCGCGATCTGGAGCCCGGCGATGTGATCGTCGCCAACCGGGGCAAGTCCGAGGTACTGGCCGTGGGCACGATCGCCGAGGGCTACGTCTACGAGGCGGGCGTGGAGAAACACCGGCACACCGTGGGTGTGAACTGGGACACCTCCTACGCCCAGGTCTTCGACTCCCCGCGGCACGCCTGGCAGCAGACCCTCGCCAAGGTTCCCGCCACACTGTGGAGAGAGATCCGCAACAGGCGCAGGGCGGCCCTCACGGAGCCCGTCGAGCCCGGGGCCGACACGGAGTCGGACGCCGAACTGCCCGACGCCGTACGCGAAGTGCGTGATCTGCTCCACCACAAGGGGCAGGTCGTGCTGCAGGGCCCACCCGGTACCGGCAAGACGCGGTTGGCGCTGAGTGTGGCGCTCGCCCTGGCCGGCCACGCCGACGTGATCGACGCCCCTCCGGACCAACGGGCCGCCGCACTGGCCGAGTTGTCCCACGTGGCGGAGGGCACCAAGGACGCCGCGCGCCTGACCATGGTGACCTTCCACCCGTCCTACGGCTACGAGGACTTCGTCGAGGGGTTCAAGCCGAACCCGGCGGAGTCCGGAGCCGGGCTGAGCCTGACGTTGACCGACGGGTTGTTCCGCCGGGTCTGCGCAACGGCCGAGAAGGCCCCCGACCAGACTTTCCTGATCGTCGTGGACGAGATCAACCGAGGTGATCTGCCGCGGATCCTGGGCGAGTTGATCACACTGCTGGAACTCGACAAGCGGGGTTCCGTCTCCATCACCCTGCCCACCAGCGGCCGACAGCAGACCGTGCCGCCGAACGTACGCATCATCGGCACCATGAACTCCGCCGACCGCAGCGTGGGGCACATCGACGCCGCGATCCGGCGCAGGTTCGCCTTCGTCGACGTACAACCGGATCTCGACGCGCTGGACGGTGAAGTCGAAGGACTCGGCCTCGCCGGCTTCCTGGAGGGGCTGAACGCCAAACTCGATTCCGCCTTCGGGCCGGACCATCTGCTCGGCCAGGCCTATCTGCTCGCCGACGACCGGCCGCTGATCACCGCCGAACAGCTCTCCTACGCGTTCCACCACGAAATCGTGCCGCTCGTGACGGACTACTGCCTGGGTCAGCCCGAACTGCTGCGAAACGTACTCGGCAAGCTGGTGGACGACCGGACCGGACGGGTCGTACAGACCAACCCGCAGGACCTCCCCGGGATCCTCGCCGACGAGTTCGCGGACGCCGCGTCCGCGGGTGAGGAACCGACGGGTGACACGGGCGCCGTCGGCTGGGGCGGGGAGTAGCGGAGTGCCCCGTACGGCCGCCCGGCACGAGGTGATCCTCAAGGAGCACGAGTCCGTCCCCGTTCCCCGCTCCAGGCTTTACGGTGACGACCTCGACAGACTCCGTTCGACCAAGGTCGTGGACGTCGTCGAGGTCCGCAACGGCTATGTGCTCAAGGCCAGGGCGACCACCGGTGTGCTGCAGCTCGAACGGATACGGCTCGTGCTACGCCCCAAGCTTCCCATCGCCGGGCGGCAGTTGATCAATTGGCTCTGCTACGCCAACGACCGGAGAACTCCCGACGAGACGCTGCGCAACTGGCCCATAGGCCAGGACGGATACGCCGGTCTGGTGCCCGCCGCCCTGCTCCATGAATGCCGTCTGCTGCTGCGCCGCGGCCTGCGCCGGGACTATGTGCGCCGCCCCCGTATCGACACGGCGCTGCGCGGCCGGCTCGACATGGAGGCGCAGGCAACCCGGTGTTTCGGGGCGGTCGACCGGCTCCATCTCCAGACGTTCGAGTACGAGGACGGCGGCTGGGAGAACCTGGTGTGCGGTGCCGCGCTCACTGTCGCCGCCGAGCGGTCCACGGACCCGGCGCAGATCCGGTGGCTGCTGGACACCGCCGCGCAGTTCCCGACGCCCCGTCGGCCGCTGGACGCGGTGCCACTGCTGGCGCGAGGGCAGTACACGCGGCTGAACACTCACTACCGGGCCGCCCACGCCTGGGCAGGCATGGTGCTCGGCGGCGGTGGCGTCACGGACCTGCTGGACCCGTACGGCTTCGGGGCGAAGAGCCTGCTGCTCAATCTGAACGTGCTGTGGGAGCGGGTCGTGCGCCGCATGGCCGTCGACGCGGCTGTCACTGTGGGCGGGAGGGGCGCGCGAGAGGAAGAGGGAGCCATCCGCACCCATGGCGGGCTGACGGACAGGACCCCGCCGTTCAATCCCGACGTACTGCTGGCCTTCCCGCCGCAGGACGAGGAGTCGACCGCGCCGCGCTTCCTCGCCGTGGACGCGAAGTACAAGAACTACGCGGCGAAGAACGTCTCTTCCGCCGACCGTCACCAGCTCCTCACCTACATCGCCGGCTACACCGGCCCGGAGCACCCGCTCGCCCTCGTCGTCCACCCCGCGCCGGACGGTCCCACCGAACGCGACCTGCGGATCGAGGGGCCGCGTGGCCGCATGGGCCTCATCAAGGTCCTGGGGCTCGACACCCGCACGGGCCCCGAAACCGCCGTGGCACCGCTGCGAAAGGCGATCACCGGGTTCGCCACTTCCAACCGCCCCGCTGTAGCCGGCTTCCGCCACGGCACTGTCAGGGCCCCGAGTTGGTCACGTACGGCCCGCCGCCCCGGCAGCACCTCCGCACAAGCCACCGCACAAGGCCAAACCGCCGCCCCCATCTCCTCCGCCGTCCCCGCGCAGTCCCGCCGGAGCCAGTCCATGACCGTGCCCAGGATCGCGCCCGCGAGGAAGGCGGAGACCGGGTCGGTGGTGTCGGTGTCGGTGGGGAGGCCGCGGCTGGTGCGGGCGGCGAGGGTGATGCGGTGGAGGAGGTGGTTGATCATGCGGGCGCTGCCCTCGTCACAGAGGAGGGCGCGGTAGAGGGGGGCGCGGGCGGCGACATGGGTGAAGAGGGCGGGCAGGGGGTTCGGCAACGGGCTGCCGTCCGGGGCGAGTTGGCCGCGAACCGGCGCGCGCGGCCGGGCGGTTGTGGGACATCGACACCGGCCACGACCTGATGGTCAGCGAGCCGGAAGCCGTCGCCGACCGTCTCGATCGGATCGCTTCGACTTGACAGTCAGTCACATTACCGAAACGTAACCTACCGACAGGTATCACGAGTAACTTACCCGCAGGTAAGTTCCAGGCGAACCACTTCTCGGCGGCGCCGGCGCACACACGTGGGACGCGTGTGTGCGCCACCGCGCCGCCGCTTCCTGACGGCCGCTCCACAGGAGGTTCGCCATGCCCGCACGCCAACGGCGCCTGCTCGGCGCCGCGTTCACCGTCGTCGCCTGCCTCGGGGCCCAGGCGCTCGTCACCGCGACCGCGACCGCCGCCACCGCCTCGGACGAGGTCGTGTCCAGAGGTGTCACGATCCCCGCGTTCTACAACCCGCCCGCCACCCTGCCCGCCGCGAACGGCGCCCTCGTCCGCAGCGAGCCCCTCCCTCTGGCCCTGAGCCTGCCCGGCCTCGACGGCACACTCCCGGGGACCGCGACCCGGCTGATGTACAAGTCCACGGACTCCGACGGACAGCCCGTCGCCGTCACCGGCGCCTACATCGAACCCTCCGCCGACTGGTCCGGCAGCGGCCCGCGCCCCCTCGTCGCGGTCGCCCCCGGAACCGTGGGACAGGGCGACCAGTGCTCCGCCTCGATGGGCCTGGAGCATCCCCTGGTCTTCAACAGCCAGACGGTTTCGGTCGGTTACGAGGATCTCTCCATCTACCGCCTGCTCGCCGAGGGCGTCGCCGTCGTCGTCACCGACTATGTGGGACTCGGCGCCACGGACCGGCTGCACACCTACGTCAACCGGATCGACGAGGCGCACGCGGTGCTGGACGCCGTACGCGCCGCCCGTTCGCTGGCCGGAACCTCGGTCACCGCCGACTCACCGGTCGGGCTCTACGGCTACAGCCAGGGCGGCGGGGCGACCGCCGCGGCCGCCGAACTCCAGTCCTCCTACGCCCCCGACGTCACCCTCTCCGGCACCTACGCCGGAGCCCCGCCCGCCGACCTGACCTCGGTCACCAAGGCCATCGACGGCAGCGAACTCGCCGGCGCGCTGGGCTGGTCGCTCAACGGCTTCCTCCAGTCCGACCCGGCGCTCAAGCCCCTCGCGGAGGCACACCTCAACGATGCCGGGAAGGCCGCGCTCACCGACCTGTCGACCATGTGCGTCGGCGACGCGCTGCTCGGCTACGCCTATACGAAGAGCACCAGTTGGACCACGGACGGGCAGTCCCTCAGCGACATCATCGCGGCGACTCCCGCATTCCGGGCCTACGTCGACGAGCAGCGCATCGGCACACTGAAACCGTCGGGGCCCGTCCGGATCGCGACCGGCGTCAGCGACAACCTCGTCCCGCACGCACAGGCCCGCCAACTCGCCCTCGACTGGTGCGCGAAGGGCGCCGACGTCACGTACAGGCCCGTCGTCCTGCCCAGCGTCGGCAGCGCACTCGTCAACCACTTCGCTCCCCTGCTCACCGACCAGGGCGACGCCATCTCCTGGCTCACCGACCGCCTCTCCGGCAGGTCGGCCACCTCCAACTGCTGGACCATGCCCGTACAGCTCTGAGACCGGAGATCGACACCAATGCCGGGGCCCCGTCCACCTGGCACTCGCTGGGCGGCGTCCCGATGGGCGACGCCGCCGACCTCGCCGGCCGCGTCCTCGGCCACAAGGGTCTCTACGTCCTGGACGGCGCCCGCCTCCCCGGCTCCACCGGCGCCTGCAACCCGTCCATGACGATCGCCGCGCTCGCCGAGCACAGCATGCGGACGATCGTGCAGCAGAACCTGGGCAGGGTGTTCTGACCTCAGGCCCAGGTCACCGGGAGCGCGCGCAGCCCGTACACGATGTTGTCCCGGTTGTAGGCGAGTTGACCGACGGGAACGGCGAGGCGCAGGCCGGGCAGGCGGCGGAGCAGGGTCGTGAGGACGGTCTGCAGTTCCACGCGGGCCAGGGTCTGGCCCAGGCACTGGTGGATGCCGTAGCCGAAGGCGACATGGCGGCGGGCGTCCCGGGTGAGGTCCAGGTCATCGGTCTCACCGAAGAGTCGGCGGTCCCGGTTGGCCGTGGACAGCATGCAGATCACGCCGTCCCCGGCCGGGATCGTCACCCCGCCCACCCGCACGGTCTCGGTTGCCGCGCGCCCCAGGCCCAGATGGATGATCGTGAGATGGCGCAACAGCTCCTCCACGGCGCCCCGGACCAGGCCCGGGTCCGCGCGCAACAGGCGTGTCTGGTCGGGGTGTTGGAGCAGGGCGAGCACGCTGACGGCCGTCATGTTGGCCGTGGACTCGTGCCCGGTGACCAGCAGGAGGAAGCCGAGTGACGCCGTCTCCTGTGGGGTCAGGTCCTCGCGGGCGGCGAGCCGGCTGAGGATGTCGTCGGCGGGGCGGCTGCGCTTCCGAGCCGCCAACTCCGCCAGATAGCCCATGAGTTGGGCATGCGCCCGCTCCGCCTCCGGCCGGGTGGTCCGGTTGTCGAGGAGGGTCCGGCTGAGCGACTGGAACAGGTCGTGGTCCTCGTACGGCACCCCGAGCATCAGGCAGATGACCAGCGAGGGGATCGGCAGCGCGAAGTCCGCCACCAGGTCGGCGGAGGTGCGGCCCTCGGTCATGCGGTCCACGGCCCGGTCGACGATGTCCTGGATGCCCGGGCGCAGTTTCTCGATCCGCTTGACCAGGAAGTCCTTGCTGACCATGCGGCGCAGCCGGGCGTGTTCGGGGTCGTCCATGCGGATGAAACTCGGCTTGGCGGTGGCCAGTTCGCGCTGTCCGGCGGAGAGGAAGGGGAAGCCCGGTGTGCGCGCGTCGGCGCTGAACCGGGCGTCCGCCAGCACGGCACGGACCTCCTCGTAGCCGGTGACGAGCCAGCAGCCGGTGCCGTCCGGCAGCACGGCACGGGTGACGGCGGCCTCGCGGGCGGAGTCGGTGTAGGCGGGCGGCGGGGAGAGAGGGCAACTTCCGTACGGGGCGGGGAGGTTGAGGGCGGTGGTGGCGGTCGTCATGGGCGGGCCGGCTCCTCTTCGTCGACCAGCGTGATGGCTCCGCCGGGGCACAGGTCGGCGGCGAACCGCACCTCGTCGGCGTACCGCGCCTCCGGCTCCGGTACGAGCAGGGTGACCCGGCCGTCTTCCTCGTCCTGCTCGAACACCTCGGGCGCCGCGCCGACGCACTGGCCCGCGCTGCAACAGCGCTCCCGGTCCAGTTGTACGACGAGAGAGGGCTGCCGGTCGGAAGGGGTGCGGAGAGTGTTGAGCGTGGCGCACATGGTGGCGGTCTGGCCCGCCAGGACCAGGAGCTCGACGAGTTGCCCGGCACTGAGGACTCGGGCGAGTCGGCCCCAAAGGCCTTCGGGAACCGTCGAGTTGACAGCCAGCAGGTCGGCCGCCTCCAGGAGGTCGCTGTCCTCGGCCGCCCAGGCGTGGGAGTTCGGGTCGGCCGCCGTCGCGTCGATCTCCGTGGCCGTGAGTCCGGCGTCCGCGGCCGGGGTGCGGTGCCGCCGGTGGACGTAGGGCGCGTCGAGCCTGTGGGCTACGCGCAGAACGATCAGCTCGCGTCTGCGGTGGCCGAGGGTGCCCTCGTGGGTGAGGACGCGGGCGAGGGAGAGCCAGGCGTGGGCGAGGACGGGGTGGTGGGCGAGGGTGCCGAAGAGGTTCTCCCGGCCGGGGCCGTCCTGGTGGGAGTCGGCGAGCAACGACCGCAGGACCGGGGGCCATTCGGCGGGCGGGAGCGGAGGGATACGGGGGACGCGGGTCGTGGTCAAGGCGCTTTCACCTTCGTACGGAGACACGGAGCCGTGGGCCGGGGAGTCGACGTGCTTCACCAGCGGCACACGACCACTCCCGCGCTGGCCCCGCTCGCGAAGCCGAACATGCCGACCAGGTCGCCGCGTCGGAGCCGGCCGGTGTCGAGGGCGGCGGCCAGTTGCAGCGGGATGGTGTTGGTCGCCACATTGCCGTGGGTGGGAAAGGTGGCCAGGACCCGGCCCGGGTCCACGCCCACCCAGTCGCAGACGACCTTGGTGAACGGCACCGAGGGCTGGTGCACACAGACGAGGTCCAGGTCTTCGCCCGTGAGGTCCAACTCCCGGAGTGCGCCGCGCACTTTGTCCGGCAGCCCGTCGAAGGAGCCCACCAGCTGGGCGGAGTCGATGCGGAGATGGCCCATCCTGCGGTGCTGCGCGTACGGGTTGGGCAGGGTCGCCGCCCGCCAGCCCCAGGAGTTGGCGAAGAACCGGGAGCCGAGGATGCCGGGCCGCTCGGCCGCCTCGACCAGCAGCGCCGAGCCCATGTCTCCGGTGCTGAGGCTGGGCAGCGCGGTCGGCAGGTCGGCCGGGTCGTCCAGCTGCCAGCGGCTCTCCCGGGTGCTGACCTCGGCGGTGGTCACCAGCACCCGGCGGTAGCGACCGCCCCGGATGAGCGCGTCGGCGACCTCCAGCGCGTTGAGGACTCCGTTGCAGGCGTTCTTCAGGTCGAACACCGGGCAGCCCAGGCCGAGTTTGTCGGCGACGACATGCGCGGTGGCCGGCTCCTCCATGTCGGCGAGGATGCCGGCGTAGAGGAGCAGGTCGATGCCGGCCGGGTCGGTACCGGTGTCGTCGAAGATGCGCCGGGCCGCGTGCGCGGCCAGGTCGGAGGGCTGCTCCAGGTCGTCGGCCACGGTGCGCTCGGCCAGCCCGTACATGCGCTGGAGCACCCCGCGCGCCAGCGGTACGGCGGGGCTGCCCGCCCGGAAGCGGTCCTCCACCGCGGCCACGCTCTGCCGTCCCTCGGGGATGTGGACGGCGGCGTGAACGATCGTGCTGTGAACGGTCATTGATCCTTCCTGTGTTCGGTCCGCGGTCGTCAGTGTTCGGCGGTGAAGAGCAGCACCACGTTGTGGCCGCCGAACCCGAAGGAGTGGCTGACGGCGGCCCGGACGCGCTGTCGGCGGGGGAGGCCGGTCACGCAGTCCAGGTCGTAGGGGAGGTTGTCCGGGGTGAGGTTGGCGATCGGCGGGACGGTGGAGCGGTGCACGGTGAGGGCGGTGAGCGCGGCCTCGACCGCGCCGGCCGCGCCGAGACCGTGGCCCAGAACTCCCTTGGGCGCGGTGACACTTGGCTGGTGCGGCAGCACCCGCTCGATCAACTCCGCCTCGGTCAGGTCGTTGAGGGGGGTCGAGGTGCCGTGCGCGTTGACGTGGTCGACGTCTCCGGGACCGAGCCCCGCCTCGGCGAGCGCGGCCCGCAGCGCGGCCTCGGCGTGAACTCCCCCTGGCGCGGGGGCCGTCGGGTGGAAGGCGTCGGAGGTCTGGCCGACGCCGGCGAGCCGGGCGTAGCGCCGCTGGCCACGGGCGCGGGCGTCCGCCTCCCGTTCCAGGACGAGGACGGCGGCCCCCTCGGCGATCACGAATCCGTCCCGGTCGGCCGCGAACGGCCGTGAGGCGGCGGCGGGTTCGCCAATGCGCGAGGACAGCGCGCCCATCCGCTGGAAGCCGGAGGTGATCACCGGGGTGACGGCCGCCTCCGCGCCGCCCGCCACCGCGATGTCGCACAGTCCGGCGAGCAGCAGCGCGCGGGCCGTGGCCAGGGCGCTGGCCCCGGAGGCGCAGGCGCTCTCGGTCGCGAGGGAGGGTCCGTGGGCGCCGAGGTCCAACAGGACTTCTCCGGCTGCCATGTTGGAGATCAGCATGGGTACGAGCGCGGGCGACACCAGCTCCGGGCCGCCCTGGTGGTGGCGGAGGGTCTGGTCCTCCAGGTGGGCGGCCCCGGCAAGCCCCGAGCCGATGACCACGGCTACCCGTGCGCCGTCCCACTCTGCGGGGTCGAGCCCGGCGTCGGCGACGGCCTCCCGCGCGGCGAGCACGGCCAGCTGGCTGAAGCGGCCCATGCGCCAGGCCTTGCCGCCGCCGATCCGGGCCTGTTCCGGTGTCATGAGCGGGATACGGCAGGACAAGTCGACGGCGCAGCCCTTGAGTTCGGGGTCGGTGGCGGCGGTGGAGCGGCCGGACAGAACCCCCTCCCAGGTCGCCGCGCGGCCGACCCCGGCCGGGGTGATGAGCCCCAGGCCGGTGACGGAGACGGGTGCGCAGGGTGCTTTCATCACGCCCGCTTGGCGTTCAGCGTGGCGACGAGCTCACCCACGGTGCAGTGTCTGGCCGCCTCCTCCTCCGCGACCGGAACCCCCAGCTCCTCCTGGAGCGCCAGGGCGAGTTCGGCCAGCGCGAGCGAGTCGAGATCGAGGCTCTCCAAAGTGGCCTCCGGGCGGATGTACTCGGGGCTGACCTCGAACTTCTGGGTGAGTACGGCGGTCACGGCACTCTGGACGGGAGACATGGCGTTCCTTTCGACGAGTGGGCGGAGCGGCACAATCGGGGTGCTCGACCTGTTTCGCGGTACGCGAAGACAGCGGGCACCGACGGACGGGGAACAGCGGGGCCGCCCGCGAACGGGCGAGGTCTCAGACGACCGGCATCGGCACGGCCGGGTCGGCACCGTCGGCGCCGGGCGCTTCCGGCAGCTCCGGCCAGACCAGGGCCGCCGAGCCCCAGGTGAGCCCGGCACCGAAGGCCGTGAGCAACACCCGTTGTCCGGCGTGGAGTTCACCGCGTGCGGCGGCGTCGGCGAGGGCCAGCGGGATGGAGGCGGCGCCGGTGTTGCCGACCCGGGCGATGTTGGTGACATGCCGGTCGTCGGGCACGGGGATGCGGGCGCCGACGGCGGACAGGATCCGGGCGTTGGCCTGGTGGGCGCAGAACCGGTCGATGTCCTCGGCCGCCCAGTCCGCGCGCTTGAGCACGGTGTGGGCGGACTGCGTCATACGGGTCACCGCATGCTGGAAGACGTCGTGTCCCCGCATGCGGAAGTAGCGGTCGTCCGGGCCGAATTCGCCCGGTCGGGAGCGTTCCAGCGCACCACCGCCGGGCACTTGGATCAGCTCGTCCCCCGCGCCGTCGCTGCCCAGGTCGAACGCCAGCACCGCACCCGGCTCGTCCGGTGCCCCGCGCCGCAGTACGGCGGCCCCGGCGCCGTCGCCGAACAGGATTCCGGCGGAGCGGTCCTGCGGATCGAGGAGCGTCGAGTACACCTCGGCCGCGACCAGCAGGACCCGGTCCGCGCACCCCGAGGTCAGGGCGCCGACGGCGGCGGCGAGGCCGTAGACGAATCCGCTGCACGCGGCGGACACGTCCCAGGCGGCCGGTGCGCCGAGTCCGAGGCGGGTGGCGAGTCGGGGGGCCATGGCCGGCATCGGCCGGTCGGGGGTGGAGGTGGCGACGACGACGGCGTCGACCGGCGGCCGGCCGGCGGCCGAGAGTGCCCGGCCGGCCGCCTCCAGCGCGAGGTCGCCGGTGCTCACCCCCGGTGCCGCGCGCCGCCGTTCGCCGATGCCGGTGCGTCTGCGCACCCAGGCGTCGTCGACACCCCACGCGGCGGGCAGGGCGTCGTTCGCCACCGCGTCCGGGGGGACGTAACCGGCGATGCCCTCGAGGACGGCCGTCCGCGACGGCGTCAAGAGGGGGGCTGCGCTGGGCAGTCGGTGGGTCACACACGCCTCGTTCGTAAGTGATCTTGGACGAGCGAGCACGACTGTAGATCGGATCAAGATCGGGCCGGGAACGTGACACGATTCGAACTTGCGAGCCAAATCACCCTCCCCACCAGCAAAAACGCAGGTCGGCGGGCGAAGTGAGGAAACGTTACGGCCGTTATGCCGTCCACGGATCACCCGAAAGAGGACGGCAGGTGACCGCCGTTCGGCACACAACCGCCCCGGAGGACACGCCAGTTCACGGGGTCGGGTGACGGCGCTGGGACAATGGGCACATGAGCATCGTCAAGATCAACGTACTCACCGTCCCCGAAGAGCAGCGCGAGACGCTGGAGAAGCGGTTCGCGAACCGCGCCGGGACGGTGGACGGCTCGGACGGCTTCGAGTGGTTCGAGCTGCTGCGGCCCGTCGAGGGCACCGACACCTACCTCGTCTACACCCGCTGGCGCGCCGAGGAGGACTTCCAGAACTGGATGTCCGGCATGGGCCAGGCCGCCCACCGCGGCACGCCCCAGGACGGATCCGCGCAGGGCGAGCGCCCCAAGCCCGCCGCGACGGACGCGACGCTGTGGACCTTCGAGGTGGTCCAGCAGGCCGGCCCCAAGCAGGACTGAGGCCTACGGCACCAGCGCTACGACGTCTCCCGCACCGCCGTCAGTTCGTGCAGGACGCGCGTGAGGTCGGCCGGTGCCGCCGCGAGGCGGACCGGGCGGCCCCCGTCGTCGAGTTCGGCGATGTGCCAGTCGCTGGGGACGGTGTCGCCGTCGCCGCCCCGGGCCCGCCGTACGGCCTTGACGGTGAGCCGTTCCACCGGGATCCGGCGGGCCGCGAACCGGCCCGGGCCCGGGGTCACCGCGGGCGGGCCGTCCCCGAGGGCGATATGGGTGCCGAAGCCGTACGGATTGTAGTCGGTGTGGTCGAGGAAGCGGGCGGCGACGAACACCTCACCGTCCAACTCCGGCAGTTCTGCGGCCGGTTCGGCCTCGCCGGCCGGGCGGACCCGGGTCTCGCGCCAGGCCCAGGTCAGGAGCGCGGCCGTGCCGAGGGTGCCCGCCGCCAGCCAGCCGATCGTGGTGGCGGAGGCCAGCAGGGTCGTGGGGTGGAGGTAACAGAGCGGCACCAGCCACAGGGCCGTCCCGGCGAGGGGGACCGCGAACGGCAGGGCGGAGGGCAGGACTTCGTCGGCGGGCAGCCGGCGTCCGCGCAGCCGCTGCAGGGTCAGCGCGCCGGGGTAGCCCGCGGCGAGGGCGGCGAAGGCCGCGATCACGGCCAGGTCCCCGGCGTCCTCGACATGCCGGTGCCACACGTACCGCGAGCCGCTGACCACCCTCACCTCGCCGCGCCAGAAGGTGAGCCGGACCTTGTCGCCGGCGTGAAAGCCGTTGGCGGCCTCGACCGGGACCTCAAGGCGCGCCATCGGCCGGTTGTCGGTGAAGTACAGCCGGCTGAGCTTCCTGGGCCGGTTGGGGTCGGTCCGCGCGATCACCGCCGAGATGTAGGTCAGGCACTCCCGGAGGTCCGCGGCCGGGGTCGCTGCGGTGCACGGCGTCGCCGACCGCCACGCCCGCTCGTCGGCCGCGGTGTCCGACACGAACGCGGCGGCCACGCCCGCGCCCACCAGCAGCACCACACACCAGACGACGGCCGGACCCGCCCAGCCGCCCCCGGCGGTGCGGTCGGAGATGACGGGGACGGTCGCCGACTCCCGGACGTCGGTCCCGTAGCGCCGGTGCAGGGCTCGGAGTGCGGTCAACTGCGCTTCGAATGCCGCGAGTTGGGTGGCACTGGCGGCCGGCAGGAGCAGCGTCGTGCTGTGCCCGTCCCGCAGCAGCACGCTGACGCGACGGTTCTGCCTGCCCCCCGAGCTGTTGCCGCGCCTCAGCCGTACCCGCAGCTCGGCGACCTCGTGCCACGGCACGCTCCAGCTGCGCAGCAGCGTCCGGGACCGCAGGCCGTGCGCGTCGGCGCTCACCCGGGCGGTGACCAGGTACAGCGACACGAGACCGAGGAACACGAGCGACCCGCCGCCGGTCAGCCACAGCACGTCCGGGCCCCCGTACACCGCGCCCAGCGCGGCCACGACGACCCCCGCCGCCCCGAGTCCGACCGCGGACCACAGGCCACGCGCGGCGGGCACACGGCAGATCACCACGTCAGGGTCATCGGTCATGCCGTAACTCTCTTACCGCCCGCACGGCAAGCGCTTGTGCCTCCTCCGGCAGTCTTCCGACCCGCCACGCTGCCCGGATAAGGCAAGAACACCCCCGCCTCTCCTGTGACTCGTACCACCTCTGCCCGGGAGCGGGTTTACGGCGCCGGACAGCGGTGAGGCGGTCCGGATGCCGTACCGAAACACCACCGCGAAGGACGTCGTACAGGAAGGGACGGCGGCCCCGGCGCCGCGGGCGGGCGCCGTGCCCGAGCGGGTGGTCGGGCCGTCGGCCAGGCCGCGCGACCCGTTCTTCGACAACGCCAAGTACCTGGCGATCGTCCTCGTCGCGATCGGTCACTCCTGGGAGCCGCTGCGCTCCGGCAGCCGTAGCGTGACCGCGTTGTACACGCTCGTGTACGCGGTGCACATGCCGGCGTTCATCGTCATCTCCGGCTATTTCTCCCGGAGTTTCCGCGCCACCCCGCCCCAGCTCAGACGGCTGCTCACGGGAATCGTCGTGCCGTACGTCGTCTTCGAGACGGCCTACACGCTCTTCACCCGCTGGACGGACCACCAACCCGACCGCGCCATCAGCCTGTTGGACCCGCTGTATCTGACGTGGTTCCTGGCGGCGCTGTTCGTCTGGCGCCTCACCACCCCGATGTGGAACCACGTCCGCCACCCGCTGCCGCTCGCGCTGGCCGTCGCGATGCTGGCGACGATGTCCCCCTCCATCGGCAACGACCTCGATCTCCAGCGCGTGCTGCAGTTCCTGCCGTACTTCGTGCTCGGTCTCTCCCTGAAGCCCGAGCACTTCCAGCTCGTACGGCGGCCCGAGGTACGGCAGTTGGCGGTCCCGGTGTTCGGGTGCGCGCTCGCGGTGGCCTACTGGTCGGTCCCGCGCTTCGACTACGCCTGGCTCTTCCACAACGCGAGCGCGGAGCAACTCGGCGTGCCCGACCGGGAAGGGCCCCTCATGACACTGGCCCTCTTCGCCTGCTCGACGCTGCTGGTCGCCTGCTTCCTCGCCTGGGTGCCGCGCCGCCGCACCTGGTTCACCGCGCTGGGCGCGGGCACGCTCTACGGCTATCTGCTGCACGGGTTCGTCGCGCAGGGCGCCAAGTCCTGGGGCTGGTACGGCCCTTCGTGGGTCCAGGGCCCCCTCGGCGAGCTCACGGTGACGGTGGTCGCCGCCGCCGTGGTGACCGCGCTGTGCGCACCGCCCGTCCGCCGGGCCTTCCGCTTCGCGATGGAACCGGAGATGCGGTGGGCGTTTTGCCGTGACGCTACGGAACTGGCCCGTGCCTCGTAGCGATGGTTGTCATTGATCAGCGGGCCGTTCGATGAATTCGCGTTGAATCGCGGCTGACGATTCACGCCGCGACGACTCCCTTGCGAAAAGGCGCACAACCAAGCTCCGAAAGGGCGGGTCGTACGCGGTGTCGGAGTCCGAATTCCCCGGAATCCGCCAACTCCCCTACGTTCCCCGGAGGTTGTGCGATGTCCTCTCGACCCGTCAGTCGCCTCATGGCCCTGGCCCTCGGCACCGGTCTGGCCGCGCCGCTGCTTCTCGCCGGAACCGCGGGCGCGGCCACTGCTCCGGCCACCGCCGCGCTCGGCAACGGCGGCAACGAGGTCCTGTACACGGCCGCCGCCGGACAGGCCAACAAGGCGGTCGTCACCGCGACACACACGACCGGCACCGACAGGATCACGTACGTCATCGCCGACGTCGTC
Organism: Streptomyces sp. NPDC050549; assembly: GCF_040655035.1. NCBI lineage: Bacteria > Bacillati > Actinomycetota > Actinomycetes > Kitasatosporales > Streptomycetaceae > Streptomyces > Streptomyces sp. NPDC050549. The sequence continues at coordinate 29,941 of NZ_JBFAJD010000026.1, read as the reverse complement.
ACCATCAAGCCCGGCACCGGCTGTGCGTACCCCACCGCCTCGGACCACACCAAGGTCTCCTGCGCGGTCACCATGCTGGACAGCCAAGACCCCTACCCCACCGTGCAGTTGACGCTCGGCGACGGCAACGACACCCTCACGTACCACAACAGGACGGCCCAGACGTACTACTTCGCCTCGGTCGACCTGGGCGCCGGCAACGACAAGTACACCGAGGACGGCGGCGTCGACGGCGACTACGTCTCGGGCGGCACCGGCAACGACACGATCACCCTCGGCAAGTACTCCGTGGGCTGGGGCGACAACGGCAACGACACCCTGCACGGTGGCGTCGAGACCATCGCCCAGGGCGGCAACGGCAACGACACCATCACGACCGTGGGTGCTGCGGCCGACGGCGGCGCGGGCAACGACGTCATCACCGGCGGCGCGGGCGGCCAGAGCCTGACCGGCGGCGCCGGCAACGACCGGATCAGCGGCGGCGCCGGGAACGACTTCATCTACGGCGGCACGGGCAACGACGTCCTCTACGGCAACGCCGGCGCCGACACCATCTACGGCAACTCCGGCAACGACACGCTGTGGGGCGGCACCGGCACGGACGTCCTGTCGGGCGGGCCGGGTCACAACGCCGTCCACCAGAACTGACGTGAGCCGGACCTGACAGGGGCCGGTCTCAGGACGTGAAGGTGACCACGGCCCGGGCCGGCCGGCGGAACGCGTCGTGGTACAGCGTGGACCGCTCGTCGACGACGTCGACGCGGGTGCCGTTGGCGGCAGTCGACCCGTACTCCCAGGCGGGGCCGCGCAGGGAGGCGCCGCACAGGCCGTCCGGCAGCGCGATCTCGTCCTCGCCGTCCCCGTATTTGGTCCCGTGCTTCTGGTCGAACAGGTCCTCCCCCTCCGGGAGGACGCCCGCGCGGTGCAGGTAGTCCGACATCCGATGGCTCAGGAACGTGACCTCGACGCTGCCGTTGCGGGTGAGGTAGTGGATGTCGGAGGCATCGGCCGGAAGGGGCGCGCCTCCGGCCTCGATCGCGTGCGGCAGCCGCAGATCGCTCCCCGCACACGCCCGGGCGTCCCCGAAGGGATGGAACAGGTCGTCCCGGAACAGCCAGGTCCCCGCGCCGCCCACCGCCGCGAGCACGACCACACCGATCCCCAGCCGTACCGGCACCCGTCGCCGCCCGGCCCCAGCACTCATCAACGCCCCCTCGTCATGGCGAGCGGGAGCCTTCCAAGCACTCCGCGTACACGACAACCCCATAACCCCTTTCCCACCTGTCACAGGCATGCCATACGCTGCGCATGGCAGCCGCGCCCCGCGCGTCACCGCGTCTCTCATCCGCGGTCACGTCCGGGCGTTGCGCGGCGCTCTCAACTCCCGGTCTCCAGACCGGTTTTCCTTGTGGGGGAACAGCACGTGCGGATGCGCAGCATCTCCACCGCGACAGCGCTCGCGGTTCTTTTCGGCTCGGCGGCGCTCAGCGTCGTAGCGACGAGTACGGCCTCGGCGGCCACCGCCAACGTCACCTCGCCCGGCGGTCTGGTCGCGGACGGCGCTCTCAAGCGGGTGTTCGTGGGCGACAGTTCGGCCGGTACGGTCGCGGCCACCGACTACTCGGGCAACATCCTCGCCTCGGTCGGCGGGATCAAGGGCGTCTCCGACCTGGCCGTCTCCGACGACGGGACCACCGTCTACGCGGCGGCGCAGGAGACGCACGAGATCGTGGCGATCGACGCGGCCACCCTCGACGTCAAGGCCCGCTATCCGGTCGCCACCGGCGAGGGACCGCGCTACCTCGCCGTCTCCGCCGGCAAGGTCTGGTTCACCTACGGCGACCAGTGGTCCGGCAACCTCGGCTCGGTCGACCCGGCCACCGACCCGGCGGGCGGCACCGACCCGGTGACCCTCGGGCAGATGCCGGAGGGCGTCTCGATCTGGGACCCGGGCTTCCTCGACACCGCCGCGTCCCGGCCCGGTGTCCTCGCCATCGGCGAGACCGGTATCTCCACCGACTCGATGGCCGTCGTGGACGTCTCGGGGGCCACCCCGCAGAAGGTCGCCCACTACAGCGGCGACTACACGCTCAACAGCGGCATCTACGACATCGACCTGGTGCCCGGCGCCGACGAGGTACTGGTCAACGGCGCGGTGCGGGACGCCTACGCGGACGGCAGGTTCAGTCAGGCGGGCACCTACCCGAGTGGCCAGCAGGCCGACATCGCCGCGGACGGCACGGTCGCGACGACCAGCGGCGGCACGATCACGACGTACAGGCCGAACGCCACCAAGGCGATCCGCACGTACAGCACCGGCGTCTACGGCACGGCCGACCTGGCCTGGGCCCCGGACGACTCGCGGATCTTCGCGCTGGTCGGGAAGTCCGGCGGCGGCTACACGCTCAAGGCGCTGACCGACCCCGAGAAGAACGTCCCGACCCTCACGGTCAACGCCCCCTCCTCCGCGACCCGCGCCAAGAAGCTCACCGTCACCGGGAAGCTCACCTCCGCTGTCGCGCTGCCCGCCGGGGTGAAGCTCCAGGTCACGCGCACCGACCTGGAGTCCCCGAAGGGCAAGGCGCTGCCGGCCGCCACGGTGCAGGCGAACGGCACGTACTCCTTCGCGGACACCCCGCCGGCCGGCGGCACGGTCACCTACAAGGTGTCCTACGCGGGTGACGCCGGGCACGCGGCGGTCAGCGCCTCCGACAAGGTCTCGGTGTCCCGCGCGGCCACCGGCCTGAGCCTGAACAACAACGGCAAGCTGTACTCGTACGGCGCCGACGTGAAGTTCACCGCGCACCTCGGCAAGACCTACAAGAACCGCACGGTCTCCGTCTACGCGGACCCCTTCGGCGCCGACAAGCCGAAGAAGCTGGTCAAGACCGGCAAGGTCAACTCCAGCGGCAACCTCACCGTGACCGTGGACATGACCCGCGACACCGCCGTCTCCGCGGTCTTCGCCGGTGACGCCCGCTACGCGTCCAGGACGGTGAAGGTCACGGCGTACGCCAAGGTCAAGATCTCCACCGCGATCAGCAAGCACTACAAGACGGCGAAGATCGGCTCGACCTCGTACTACTGGTTCCACAAGAACTCGGCGCCGATCGTCACCACGACGATGACCTACTACCCCAACCGCCAGGAGCGCCTCGACCTGCAGGTCTACTACGACGGCCGCTGGTACGACTCCGACTCCGAGTACTTCGGCCTCGGTACGAGCGGCAAGGTCGCGGTGAACCTCGGCGCACCCGGCCAGTCCGGCATCAAGGCCCGCATCCGGGCCGCGTACATCAACGGCTCGTCCGGTGACAACGTCAACTCGACGACATACAGCGACTGGAAGTACATCTACTTCTCCAACTAGCCGATTTCTGACGCCTGTTCACCAGCTGTAGAACAGCCCCGCCGCGAGGACCATGGTCCTCGCGGCGGGGCTGTTCATTTGGGGGAGCCGGATCTCCTCCGGCCGCTCAGCCGTGCGCCGCCCCGGCCCAGAACACCGTGTCGAGGCCGGTCATGAGCTGGTCGTACGCCCGCTCCGCCTCTGCCACGGCATCGTCGTACGCCTCGTCGGCGGTGCGGCCCGCGGCCATCGTCCGCCAGTTCTCCATGCCGAGTTCCTGCTGTACGGCGATCAGGTGCGTGGCGGCGAGGCGTCTGGTGAGCGGGGTGGAGCCCCCGGTGTCGGGGAGGGCCAGGGCTTCGGCGAGGGCGTCGATCTCCTGGCTTCGGTAGCGCTGCACCAGGCCGGTCTGGAGGCTCGGTGTGCCGTAGAGCAGGTCCATGAAGCCGAGCACGTCCGGGTGGTCGTTCAGGCCGGTGATCGGGTCGCGGGCGGCGAGGCGGTCCAGGAAGTGGGCGCGCAGGGCGGCCGTGGGGGTCAGTGCGGGCGGGCGTTCGCGTACGACGCGGGCCGCTTCGCCGAGGTGGTCGGCGAAGCGGTGCAGGACCAGGTCCTCCTTCGCCGGGAAGTACCGGAACAGGGTGGCCTTGGAGACCTCGGCCGCCGCCGCGACCTCCACGACCGACACCTCGTCGAACCCCTTCTCGCGGAAGAGGCGCAGGGCTTCCTGCGCGATGAGGTTCCGGGTGCGTTCCTTCTTGCGCTCACGGAGGCCGGGGAGTTCGTCCATGCGGGCCACATTACCAGAAGATGAGACCAAGAATCAAATGAGACCCGAGATGGAGTGAAGTTCGGAATCTTATGAGACCTGGTTGCATTTTCTCGGTGTTCGGTGTTCCCTTGACGCAACGACGACGAGAGGGATCGCGATGACCGACGACGTACTGGTCGTGGGCGCCGGACCGACCGGCCTCACGCTCGCCATCGAGCTGGCCCGGCGCGGCGTGGGGGTGCGGATCGTGGACGCGGCGCCCGCCCCGCACCGGGAGTCCCGGGGCAAGGGCCTGCAGCCGCGCACGCTGGAGGTCCTGGAGGACGTCGGCGGCACCGGGCGCGCGCTCGCCACCGGAATCACCCGGCTCCCCTTCCGCAAGTACTTCGACGGCGCGCATGTGAACGACACCGTCCCGTTCGCGGACGCCCTCCCCACGCCCGACGCGCCGTACGAGCGGGGGGTGCTCATAGCGCAGTGGCAGGTGGAGGAGATCCTGCGCGAGCGGCTCGCGGAGTTCGGCGTCGGCGTCCAACTCGGCACGGAAGTCACCGGGTTCGAGCAGGACACGGACGGCGTCACGGCCGTCCTCGCCGGCGGGGAGCGGGTCAGGGCCGGCTACCTCGTCGGCTGTGACGGCGGGCGCAGCCGGGTGCGCAGGGCGATGGGGGTGCGTTTCGACGGGACGACCGAGGAGACGCAGTCGATGGTCGTCGGGGACGTGGAGGCCGAGGGGATCGGCCGGGACGTGTGGCACCAGTGGTTCACGTCGGACGGCGGCGGGGTGGCGCTGTGCCCCATGCCCGGCACGGACTCCTTCCAGTTCCAGGCGAGTCCCGAACTCGACGCGGACGGCGAGCCGTTGCCGCCCTCACTGGAGAGCTTCCAGAGGATCTTCGACCGGTACGCGCGCGTGCCCGGCGTCGCGCTGACGAACCCGACCTGGCTCTCCGTCTGGCGGGTCAATGTCCGCATGGTCGACCGGATGCGGGTCGGCCGGGTCCTGCTCGCCGGGGACGCGGCCCATGTCCATCCGATCGCGGGCGGACTCGGTATGAACACCGGTATCCAGGATGCCTACAACCTGGGCTGGAAGCTGGCCCTCGCGGCCACCGGGCAGGCCGGCCCCGGACTCCTGGACACCTACGAGGAGGAGCGGCTTCCGGTGGCCGCCTGGACACTGGGGGTCTCCACTGACCTGTATGCCCGCGCGCTCGAAGCGGTCAAGGAACCCGGCACGGGTGTCGAGGCCGCCGCCCCGCCACCCATGGGCACCGGCTACCCGTGGAGTTCCCTCGCGGGTCCGGCCGACGGTTCCGTGGGCTCCTTCAGCGATCCCGCCGTCCCGCGCTCCGGCGACCGCGCGCCCGACGCGCCCTGCCTCGACGCCTCGGGCGACCCGGTCCGGCTCTTCCAGGTGTACGCCGACCCGCGGTTCACGCTGCTCGGCTTCGGTGCCGAAGTCGCGGACGCCGTGGGCAAGTTGGCGGTCGAGCACGAGGGGCTGCTACAGGCGTTCACGGTGGACGCGGGCGGCGGTTCCTCGGCGGCCGTGGCCGACCTGCACGACCACGAGGGGCATGCCCGACGGGCGTACGGCGTGACGGATCCGGCCCTGGTGCTGGTGCGCCCCGACAACCACGTGGCGCTGTTCAGCCGGGACCCGGCCGAGGTCACCGCTTATCTCGCGCGGATGGTCACATTCACTCCCAAAGGGTGATACTCGGAGTATGAGCACGGCAGCGTACGAACTGCTGGCCGCGTCGTCGCACAACACACTCGACGTGGCCGCAGCCTTTCTGGGTGGCCTGCTGATCGCGGGCGCGCTGGTCTGGGCCATACATTTCGGTATGAAGGTCCGGGACCAGGAACTTCCGCGGCCGCTCCCCGAGGAGCAGCCCCATCTTCCCGCCACCGGCGCCGTCCATGAGATGCGCGAGATGCGGGAACCCGACGAGATGCCCGTCGCCTCGGAGGAGAAGGAACGGCTGATGCCGTACCAGCTCCATCACTCCGGAAGCAGGACGGGAAAGGACCAGAACCGACTGCGCTGGCTGCCGGGAAGGAGCGGTTCCTTCGGCGGGGGCGGGATCGGACACGTCTGACCCGCCCGCTCGCCGGTCCGGCAGTTCGTCGTTACTGGCGCGCCCCGGAGGTCTTCGGGTCGTAGACCGCCAGTGCCCAGATGACGAAGACATCGACCGCGATCATGATGACCGACCAGATCGGGGCGTACGGCAGGAACATGAACTGGAGGATCGCGCCGAGGCTCGCGAGGACGATGCCGCAGACGCGGGCCCAGCTCATACCCCTGAGGATGCCCCAGCCCGTGACGGCGCCCACGGCGCCCAGGCAGAGGAGGATCACGCCCCAGCCGGTGAGGTTGATGCTGTACACATAACTGCCGACGCGGGTGTAGACGTCGTCCTTGGCGAGTGCGGAGATGCCCTGGAGGATGGCGATGACGCCGTTCATCAGCATCAGGACACCGGCGAAGACGGCACCGCCGGCCGCGAGACCACTGCCGGACGGGGGCCGGTCGTAGCCGCGGGCGCCGGGGGCCTGCCCGGTGTCGTTCCAGACCGGGGGTTTCTCCTCGCCGCCGGTGGACGTCGAGTGCGGCTGCTGTGTGGAGTGCGGCTGCTGCGTCATGGCGGTGCCCCACCTCTCTGTGGTGTGCGGTCCGTGGTGGTCCGGTCTCTCTGTGCTGCGTGATGCTTCGACCATCCGGCCGAGGCGCGCCCTCCACCAGGGGGGTTACGCCGTCCGGGTGAGACCGACATGCGGGCGTACGGCAACGGACCTTCACTTGAGGGACAGCCCGGGGAAGCGGCGACTCATGGAGGCGACATGGCGTGGCACAGGGGTGGCACGGCACTGACGGCGGTCGTGGCCGCCGCTCTCACTGCCCTCACCGGCCTGACCGGCTGTTCCGACAACAGCAGCCCTTCCTCGGTCGCGAGCAGGGCGGCGTCCGCCGTCGCGTCCGTCGGCGCGCAGGCCACGGCTGCGATCGCGTCGGCGACCGCCGAGGCCGGTCACCGGCTCGACGAGGTGAAGAACGGCGTCGACGCCAAGGACGCCGTGCACCTGGGCACGCCGACGACCGACTCTGCCGGGCGCAGCACCGTCGAGGTCACGGCCGACAACACGGCGGGCTCGGCCAAGTCCTTCGCCGTACAGGTCGAGTTCAAGGACACCGGCGGGAATCTGCTCGACACCGTGGTCGTCACCGTCTCCGACGTCCCGGCCGGGAAGTCCGGCACGGCGACCGCCCGCAGCAACCGCAAGCTGTCGGGCGACGTGAAGGCGGAGACCGGAACGGCGCTGCGCTACTGACTGCCGGAAGAGGATGTCGTGCAGGTGGGGGTCGGCCGGGTCAGGCCATCCAGAAGAAGACGGCGGTCATCCGCTTCTCCTCCAGCGTGCTGCCGTAGTAACCGGTGGCGCTGTGCACGAGGTTGGCGTGGTAGAGCAGCAGACTGTTGTACTTGTGCGGCACCCGCACATCTTCCTCAAACGCGTCCGGCGCCACGAACCGCGTCCCCAGCGCCTCGACAAGGTTGTTGTGCGGAGCCTGCACGACATTGCCGCCGAGCCGACCACCAGGCAGGTGCTGCCGGTAGAAACTGGTCCCGCAGTCCTTCGGCACAGACGGGTTCAGATACAGCACGGCGGCGTACCGGCACAGCGACCGCGAGTCGGTGTGGGGCCTGGGCTCGCTCTCGCCCTTCCCCACGACCTGGACGCAGTTGTGGTTGAGCGTCCCGCCGCCGGGCGCCTGCTGCACCCACAACTCCTTGGCCCCGGTGGCCTGTTTGACCAGCCGCTCGATCCGCCCCAACTCGGCCGGCTCAAGCCCCGGCATGGTGCGCAGCCCCGGCCAGGTCTCCGAGGTGTACGGATACCCCTTCACCCAGTCGTCCTTCGCGAGACACCGTTCCCGTACGGCGTCGACATCCGGAAGTACGTCGTTCAGCACCCAGTAGTCACGCCCCTTGGTGGGCTTGCGATAGGGCAGCACGGGGAGGGGCGCCTGCCGGGCCCGCTGGGGGTGTGGGGGGAGTGGTGGCATGGGGCCGAACGTATAGCTGGGGTTCGCCAACGCTGCGCCATGCACCGGTCAACATTCCGTCAACGAGGGCGGCCCCCGTCCCGCGCCCGTAGGACCTGTCGGGCAGGCCCCGCGGGCGCGGGAGCGTCAGCGCTTCAGCGTGAACGTGAAGTTGTCGGAGAGTCTGGTGTTCAGGCGGGCCGTCGAGACCAGCCTCCCCTCCGTGATCAGGCTTTCGACCTCGGCCCGTGGCAGGCCGCAGCCCTTCGCGATCAGCCGGACCGGACGGACCGGGATCCGGGCCGCGAAGCGGACCACGATGTCGATCACCTCGCGGTCCAGGTGGCCCGATCCGCCGGTGTCGAGACGCCACGCGCCGGACCAGTCGAGGGAGATGCGGTTACGGCGCTGCAGGGCGGGGTCCTGGAGCAACTCCGCTGTCAGAGCGCGGTCGTTGGCGTGCAGGCCGGCCAACAGTTCCGGTCGTATGGAGCGTACGTTCGCCCGTTCCACGACCGTCAGTTTCGCGGTGTCCCCGCACCCCGTGCACAGCACCAGGAGCCAGACGTCGAGCAGTTTGTGGTGGGCGTTGACGCGGAACTTGCCGCTTGCTTGGAAGTGTCCGGCCCCGCACGCATGACAGCGGCGGCGGACGAGTGGCAGGCAGGTGGGCATGACCACCCAGTTTTCGAGCACAGAAGTACACCGGTTCCAGTGAGAAGACCGCAGCAAAAAGGAGCGCGGCGCAACAGCGCGACGCGCGACGATTCAGCACTCGGGGGTCTCACACGGTGTACAACGGCACGTCCTTGCCCAGACGACTTGGTCGGGCAGCACGGTAGGGGCGGACAGCGTCGCCGCTCCACTGCTTTTCGCGCACCGCTCCCTGTGCGTGTCACATTCGCGTGGTCCGTTTCGTCAGCCCTGTACAAGCAACGGCAACGAAACGCAGAGGAGCCCACCATGGGTGCCCGACTCAACGCCTTCACCAGCCCCATCGCCGGCAAGGCCCTGAAGCACTTCATCGCGGCGGGCAAGGTCGTCGCCGACTCGCCGCTGCCCGCCGCCACGCAGGAACTGGTGAAGATCCGGGCGAGTCAGATCAACGGGTGCGGGTTCTGCACCGACATGCACACCAAGGACGCGGCGGCGGCCGGCGAGACGGCGGCGCGGCTGAACCTCGTCGCGGTGTGGCGCGAGGCCACCGTGTTCACCGACGCGGAGCGCGCCGCCCTGGAACTCGCGGAGCAGGGCACCCGGATCGCGGACGCGGCCGGCGGGGTGAGCGACGAGGTGTGGGGGAACGCCGCGAAGCACTACGACGACGAGCAGCTCATGGCCCTCGTCTCGCTGATCGCCCTCATCAACAGCTTCAACCGCATGAACGTCATGCTCACGGTGCCGGCCGGCGACTACCAGCCCGGTCAGTTCAACTAGCCCGACCCACCCGGAACCCGGGCGCCGAACCGGAGGCATCACCCGCCACTTGTGACGCGCCCCACTCGGGCTTTACCAAAACCAAAGACTTCGAACGCTTCTCGGATCCGTACTCACCACTGTCCGTACCGCCGACGGGCGGTCCACGACACAGGAGGTACGGTGCGCTTTTCGCGGAACGCGACGGGAACGATGGTTGTGGGCGGTGCCCTCAGCCTGACGCTCGTCGCCCTCGCCTATCCGGCAATGCTGGGCGTCAACACGGTCTCCAGCGCGCCCACACGTGTCATCGCCAACACGCAGTGGGGGCCGCTGACCGAGGCCGACCGCGACTTCGTGGTCAAGGTGCGCGCGGCAGGGCTGTGGGAGTACCCCGTCGGCCAGATAGGCCTGAAGAAGGGGGCGAGCCCGGCGGTCATCACCGCGAGCAAGCACCTGATCGACGGGCACGCGGCACTGGACTCCACCGTCCGCAAGATCGCGCCCATGCTCAACATCACGATCCCGAACCAGCCCAGCCCGCAGCAGCAGGGATTCATCAACACCCTGAACGGCGACAGCGGCAAGCAGTTCGACACGGACTTCGCCAACATCCTGCGCGTGACGCACGGTTCGATCTTCAACACCATCGCGAAGATCCGCTCCACGACGGAGAACACCCTCGTGCGGATCCTCGCCAACCAGGCCAACGCGACGGTCCTGGACCACATCACGGTCATGGAGGAGACCGGCCTGGTCAACTTCAGCCAGGTCCTCTTCCAGGAGACGACCCCGCCGAAGCTGCCGGCCACGGACCTGACGCCGCCGCCCCCGGCCGCGGGCCAGCCGGAGGTCGTCCTCACCCCGCCGGTGAACAGCACCACCCAGCCGCCGGCCCTGCCGGGCGAGTCGCCCTCCGGCAACGCCGGGACCTCGACCCCGACCGTCGGCTGAACCCGCTACAGGCCCAGCCACACGGTCGTGTCCGGAGCCAGCAGCCCCAACTGCCCCTCGCCCGCTGCCGGTTCGCTGCTCAGCAGCACCTCTCCCGGCGGCAGGGCGACCGGCTCCGCCGACAGGTTGGTGACACATCGCCAGCCCTCGGTGCGCGTGAAGTGCAGCACTCCGGGCGGGCTGTCCGCGGCCCAGGTCAGTGACTCCCCTTCGAGCAGCTTGCGGCGCAGCCGCAGGGCCGTGCGGTAGAACTCCAGGGTCGAGCCCTCGTTCCCGTCCTGTGCCTCGACGGCGTACGACGCGAAGCTCGCCGGCTGCGGCAGCCACGCGGGGCCGGGCCCGAAGCCGTACGAAGGACCGGTCGTGGTCCACGGCAGGGGTACCCGGCAGCCGTCGCGGCCCTTGTGGGTGTGGCCCCGTTGCTCCCAGATCGGGTCCTGGAGGACCTCGACGGGCAGGTCGGCGACCTCGGGCAGTCCGATTTCCTCGCCCTGGTAGACGTACGACGAACCGGGCAGCGCCAGCATCAGCAGTGTCGCGGCGCGGGCCCTGCGCAGGCCGGCCGCCGGGTCGACGGGCGGGGTGCGTCCGTCGGACAGGAGCCAGGTGTTCGGGTCGGTGCCCGGGGGGAGCATCAGGCGCGAGGCGTGGCGTACGACGTCGTGGTTGGAGAGCACCCAGGTGGCCGAGGCGCCTGCCGCGTGGGCCGTGGCGAGCGAGCCGGTGATCACCTCGCGCAGTTCGTCCGCGTCCCAACCGGCCTCCAGGTACTCGAAGTTGAAGGCCTGGCCGAGTTCCTCGGGGCGGGCGTAGAGGGCGCGGCGGGCGGCCGGGACCCAGGCCTCGGCGATCGCCATGCGGGGCGGGGTGCAGGTGTCGAAGACCGTACGCCGCCAGTCGCGGTAGATCTCGTGGACCTCGTCGCGGTCGTAGTAGGGGTGGCTGCCGGGCGGGAGGGAGCCGAGGACGTTCTCGGCGGACGCCGACACCGGGCCGACGTCCCGCAACGGCTCGCTGAGGTCCTTCACCAGCGCGTGGGCCACGTCGACGCGGAAGCCGTCCACTCCTCGGTCGGACCAGAAGCGGAGCGTGCTGCGGAAGTCGGCCCGCACCTCCTCGTTGTCCCAGTTCAGGTCGGGCTGTTCGGGTGTGAAGAGGTGCAAGTACCACTGTCCGTCGGGCAGTCGGCGCCACGCGCTGCCGCCGAAGACGGACGGCCAGTCGGTGGGCGGGAGTTGGCCGTCCGGGCCGCGTCCGTCGCGGAAGACATAGCGGTCGCGGGCCGGGGAACCGGGCCCTGCGGCCAGCGCCTCCTGGAACCAACTGTGCAGGTGCGAGGTGTGGTTGGGCACGATGTCGACCATGACCTTCAGGCCCAGCCGGTGCGCCTCGGCGACCATCGCGTCGAAGTCGTCGAGGGTGCCCAGGCGCGGATCGACATCGCGGTGGTCGGCGACGTCGTATCCGCCGTCGGCGAGTTCGGAGGGGTAGAAGGGGCTCAGCCAGAGGGCGTCGACGCCCAGGGCGGCGAGGTGGGTGAGCCGCTCGGTGATGCCCCTGAGGTCCCCGAGTCCGTCGCCGTCGGCGTCGGCGAAACTGCGCGGATAGACCTGGTACACAACGGCCTGACGCCACCAGTTCGGGTCACGGGAGGACAGGTCGGACACGTGGTCTCCTTATGAATTCCCTCTACACCAAGGCAAGTTGACAGTCATCTTCCGGTGGACCCACGATGTGCAGACGCTGTGGCGCATATGACCAGTGGGCCCAGTGTTTCTCGCGTTGCTCCACACCCTCCACACCCTGTACACGCCAGATGGGATCAGTATGTCCATAGCCAGTCGTGTCACCGTGCGCCGCCTGTTGGGGACAGGCGCCGCCTCCCTCGCCCTCGCCGCCGCCTCCGTGGGTGCCGCGTCCGGCGCCTGGGCCACCGGCGGACACGGCGGCGGCGGTGACGGCTGGGAGTCCGGCGGCCACTACCGCCCGGGCTCGGGCGCCGGCACGGTCACCGAGACCGAGGGCTGCCAGTTCTCGCTGGACGGCACCAGCTTCTTCCCCTCCGTCAAGGTCGACGACCAGAACCTGAAGCCCACGGACGACGGCAAGGTCCACATCAAGGTCCGCACCGCCGGTGACGCCTCCACCTGCACCGCCTCGCTCGCCTCGTACATCGCGCACGGCCCGACCTTCGCCACCTCCGGCCAGCAGGTCTTCGTCGACTTCGACACGGTCACCGTGAAGAAGGGCCAGACCGACTCGCTCGACATCGCGGTGCCGGACGAGGGCTGCTTCGCGCAGATCGACCTCTACCGCGGCGCGGTCAAGTTCGACGGCAACCCCGCCGCCGGCGACGGCTTCGTCCACGGCGACCTGCCCAAGGGCCCCGACCACACGGTCATCAAGGACAAGCTGATCGCGGCCTGGAACGGCGGCACGAAGGACTGCACGACCACCGAGTCCCAGCCGCCGTCCCCGTCGGCCCCCGCCTCGGTCCCTCCGTCGGCCCCGGAGTCCACCCCGCCCGCCTCCGAGTCCCCGACCCCGACCCCGAGCGCCTCGGAGTCGATTCCGGCGGCCTCGCCGTCCAACCCGACCCCGGTCGCCTCCGGTTCGAGCAGCGCCCCGGCGGCGCCCTCGCCCAACGGTGGCGGCGGCGACCTGGCCGAGACCGGTGGCGGCAGCAACACGGGCGTGATCGTCGGCGGCGCGGCGGCGCTCCTGGCGGGCGGCGCGGCGATCGTGGTGGCGACGCGACGCCGGCAGGCCTCGCACTCGTAGCGTTCGAAGGTGGCGGGCTGGGCCGGGGACTCACCCCGGTCTAGCCCTCCACCGTCTCCAGCCAGAGCTTCACGTACCGCTCCACATCCACGTCCAACCCCACGTCCACCAGGGCCTGTTCGCGTGCCCCGTCGTGGATCTCGGACTCGCCGTGGCGCGGGCGCCGGTCGACGACGGTCTGTCCCCGCCCGGGGCCCGGCGCGAGGGAGACCTCGACCGGCAGGAGGCGGGTGGTGAGGCCGGCCGGGTCGGCGACCGCGCAGACCGCGCCCGCGTCGCCGAGGCCGCCGGTGGGGGTGGGGTCGCCGGAGGCGGCCGGGTCGCGGTGGGCGAGGAGGTCGCCGGCCAGTTTCAGGCGGGGTTCCGTGCTCTGCCGCAGGCGCTGGACGTCGGCGGCCGGGACCTGGACGCGTTCGAAGACGTCCAGCCCGTACATCGTGATCGGCACCCCTGCCGTGAGGAGGATCGCCGCCGCCTCCGGGTCGTGCCACACGTTGAACTCCGCGACGGGCGTGGCGTTCCCGACCGCCACCGCGCCGCCCATGAACACGATCCGCTCGATGTTGCGGGTCACCTCGGGGAACGTCCGCAGCAGCAGCGCGATGTTCGTCAGCGGTGCGGTGGGGATCAGGGTCACCGGGCTCGGCGAGGCCAGGATCTCGCGGCGCAGCAGCGTCACCGCGTCCACGTCGACGGGCGTGCGCGCCGACGTGGGCAGCCCCATGTCGCCCATGCCGTCCTGCCCGTGGACGTGCGCGGCCGACCGGGCCGGTTCGATCAGCGGCCGGGCGGCACCGCGCGCGACCGGGATGTCACCGGCCCCGGCGTGGTCCAGGACGATCAGGGTGTTCCGTACGACCTGGTCCACGTCCGTGTTCCCGGCCACGCAGGTGACCGCCCGCAGGTCCAGACCCGGGTGCCGGACGGCGAACAGCAGCGCCAGGGCGTCGTCGACCCCCGTGTCGCAGTCGATGATCACGGGGATGGGCTGACCGGTCACGGCAGGGTCCTCTCGGGTACGGATCACTGGCTCGACAGCGACCTTACGCATCCGCCCACAGTTCGGCGCCGCGCGCCCCGACCCGGGCGGTGACGCGGTCCAGCAGTCCGGCGGCGGGCTGCGGGTCGACCCGGCGGCCGTCCCTCAGTCGTACGGCGACCAGGCCCGCGTCGGCCTCCCGTTCACCGATCACCGCCTGGTACGGGACCAGCCGCGCCGCCCGGATCCGGGCGCCGAGGCTGCCCTCGACGGCGACCTCGGCACGCAGTCCGCGGGCGCGGGCCTGCTCGGCGAGGTCGTAGGCCTGCCGCTCCTGCGCCTCCGAGACCGGGAGGACGGCCAGCTGCACCGGCGCCAGCCACGCCGGGAACGACCCGCCGTGCTCCTCCACCAGGTGCGCCACCGCCCGCTCCACACTCCCGATGACACTGCGGTGCACCATGACCGGCCGGTGTTTCGCGCCGTCGGCGCCGATGTAGTGCAGGTCGAAGCGTTCGGGCTGGTGGAAGTCGATCTGGACGGTGGAGAGGGTGGCCTCGCGGCCGGCCGCGTCCTCGATCTGGACGTCGATCTTCGGGCCGTAGAAGGCGGCCTCGCCCTCGGCGGACTCGTAGGCGATGCCCGATCCGTCCAGGACTTCTCTCAGCAGTTCGGTGGCCCGGCCCCAAAGGGCCGGATCGGCAACGTACTTGCCGCCCTCTCCCGGCAGCGACAGCCGGTGGCGGGAGGCGCGGATGCCGAGGTCGGCGTAGGCGCGGGCGATGAGGGCGAGGGCGGCGCGGGCCTCCTCGACGGCCTGGTCGAGGGTGCAGAAGATGTGGGCGTCGTTGAGCTGGATGGCGCGGACGCGGGTCAGGCCGCCGAGGACGCCGGAGAGTTCGGAGCGGTACATGCCGCCCAACTCAGCGATGCGGAGGGGAAGTTCGCGATAGCTGTGGGACCGGGAACGGTAGATGAGGGCGTGATGCGGACAGAGGCTGGGACGCAGTACGACCTCCTCCGCGCCCAGTCGCATCGGCGGGAACATATCGTCGCTGTAGTGCGACCAGTGCCCGGAGATCTCGTACAGCTCACGCTTGCCGAGGACGGGCGAGTACACGTGCCGGTATCCGGCCGCACACTCCAACTCCCTTACGTACTCCTCCAGTTGATGCCGGACGACGGCGCCGTCCGGCAGCCAGTACGGGAGTCCCGCGCCCATCAGGGGGTCGGTGTCGAAGAGGCCGAGTTCGCGGCCGAGACGTCGGTGGTCGTACATGGTGAACTCCTCGCGGAAGAAAGGGCCGAGAGGCGAGCACCACGCGACGAAGCCCCGGGGCACTCGCCCCGGGGCTTCGACTTGGGTCAGCAGTCAGCGCGCCGGGACACTCTCCGGCGTCGTCGTGGAGGAACAGGCGCGCTTCATGCGACGGACCGTAGCAGTCGGACGACCGCCGCCGCGACGGAATTGATCAGGCGAGCTTCTTGAGCAGCTCGTCCGCGACCGGTGCGGAGGACGCCGGGTTCTGGCCGGTGACGAGGTTGCCGTCGACCACGACGTACGGGGCCCACGGCTCGCCCTGCCGGAAGTCCGCGCCGAGCTCCACCAGCCGGTCCTGGAGCAGCCACTTCACCTTGTCGGCGAGGCCGCCCTGGGTCTCCTCGGCGTTGGTGAAACCGGTGAGCCGACGCCCGGCGAAGGCGTTGGTGCCGTCCTCCTTGGTGGCCGGGAGGAGCGCGGCCGGGCCGTGGCAGACCACGCCGAGCGGCTTGCCGGAGGCGAGGGCCAGAGTGAGGAGCCGGCCGGAGTCGGCGTCGACGGCGAGGTCCTCCATCGGGCCGTGGCCGCCGGGGTAGTAGACGGCGGCGTAGTCGGCGAGGTCGACCTCGGTCAGCTTGACCGGGTGCTGGAACTCGGCGCTCGACGCGAGTACGGCGGCGACGCGGTCGGCGTTCTCCTGGCCGCCGTTGTAGTCGGGGGCGAGGCTGCCCCGGTCCACGGGCGGTACGACACCGCCGGGCGTCGCGACGACGACCTCGTGACCGGCCGCCTTGAAGGCCTCGAACGGGGTGACGGCCTCCTCGGCCCAGTAGCCGGTGGGGTGCAGGGTGCCGTCGGCCAGGGTGAGGTGGTCGGCGCCGGTCAGCACGAAGAGGATCTTCGACATGGGGGGTCTCCAGGAGATCGGGTCGGCGAGGTGACTTCGACAGTAGGCGGGGTGAGGAAGGGCGGCCAATGAGGAATCGAATGGCCGGTATTGGTTTCCCGATGGCCCACGGTGAGCCCGGCAGTCACCCGGACGGCCCGGCGCGCTGGTGGGCGGGCGCGGGCGATGGTGCCGTGGGAGCACGCTCCGACATCCGCGTCACGCGTCCGCCCCAGGAGGGACCCTCGATGACCCGTTCCCCGGCCCGTGTCCTCCTCCTCGCCTCGGCACTGTCGGCGGGCACCCTGCTGACGGCCGCGGGCTGCGCGAACGAGGCCGCCCTGCACAAGGTGACGAGCGCGCCCTCCCCCTCGGCCGTACGAACCCCCGCCGCGCACGCGTCCCCGGCGGCAGCCCCCGTCCTCACCCAGGCACAGGCGCAGACCGCACTGATCACGGACACGGACCTGGGCGCCCCCTGGACCCCGACCCAGGGCACGGCGACCTGGCGCGACAGCCTCCTCAAGGCGAAGACCGCCGACCCCGACTGCCAGCGCCTCCTGGACGCGCTCTACGCCGACGAACTCCTCGGCACTCCCGCCACCGCTCAGGCTGTGATCGGCCTCGACGACACCGACGACGAGGCCCAACTCCACTACCAGGTGGCCGCGTTCAAGTCCGCCGACGTGGACCGCACCCTGGCCTGGCTGAAGACGCTCCCACAGAAATGCGCCCAGTTCACGGCGACGACAACACGCTCGGGCGTCCAGACCGTGACGGTCACTGAGGCGACCCTCCCGAACGTCGGCGACGCCCGCGAGGGCCTCCACCTCACCCTCACCGGCACCACCCCGGAGGGCGACCAGTCCACCCTCACCCTCGACACCGCCGCCGTCCGCATCGGCGACGACACGATCACCCTCACGAACGGCGGGCTGGCGAACGTACCCCCGGACGCGATGAGCCGGGCACTGGAGATCGGGGCGCAGCGGTTGACCGATGTGCAGCGGCAGGGGCGGGTGCAGGTCTAACGACCCGCAGCGGTCACCGCCTACCGCTTACCTCCTACCGCTTCTCGTACGGATCCGCCGGCTGCTTCACCTGGGTGACGGTCGTCGCGTCGAGGAGTGGGGGCCACGCCCCGTCCGTGCCGAGTTTCCCCTTGGGGAGCCAGGTCCCGGTGACCGTGACCCAGGTGTCGGTCTGGGGGGCGTCGTCGGACTCGGTGCCCCTGATCTCGACCTTGCTGGTCGTGGCGTCGGCGGCGCAGCAGGTGACGACCAGGCGGGTGACGTACCAGGCGCCGTTCGAGCCGTGGGTGACGAAGCCCGTCATACGGACCGTGCGGCCCTTGAGGGAGTGACCGGTGTCGTAGATCGCCCGTGAGCTGTACCGGGCCACCGAGATGTCCAGCACCTTGGCGGCGGGCAGCGCGGGAAAGGTGCCCACGCCCTGTGCCGCGAGTTGCGTCTGCTCGCGCCCCGCGCTGTACGACCCGAGCGCGGGGGGAGGGAAGAGGAGCAGGGCGAGGGCGGGGAGGGCGAGGAGCCAGGCGATGCGGGGGCCGTGGGAGTGGGAATGCCCCTCCTCCTCTTCCTCGTGCTCCTCCTCATGGGCCCGGTGGCTCATCCCCCTGACCGCCGCCACGACCCCCAACAGGATCAACAGCGAACCGGAGATCACCAGATACGGCCGCAACGCCGCCTGCACATACCGCAGATACAGGTCGCTGAAGAGGGAGATCCGCAGGACCGCACCGCCCGTCAGCAAGAGCAGGACCGCCGGGCCGTAGCGCCTCACAACAACCACCACCCCACCAGCGTGCTGCTCGTCACGGCGACCAGCCAGGTCGTCGAGGAGAAGCGGAACGCGAAGGAACGACCGAACGTGCCTGCCTGCAGCGCGATCAGCTTCAGGTCGACCATCGGGCCCACCACCATGAACGCCAGTTTCGCGGCCGGCGAGAAGCCGCTCAGCGAGGCCGCGACGAACGCGTCCGCCTCGCTGCACACGCACAGCACCACCGCCAGCAGGGCCAGCAGGAGCAGCGACAGCCAGGACGAACCCGTGAAGATGTCCAGGATCGAGCGCGGTACGGCGATGTTGAAGGTCGCCGCCGCCGCCGCGCCCAGCACCAGGAAACCGCCGGCGTGGAGGAAGTCGTGCTGCAGGCCCGCGACAAACGCCTTCACACCCACCGCCGAGTGCTCGGCGGACCGCGTGCGCTTCGGGAGTCGTAGCCACTCCTCCTTGCCGAAGCGCGCCCACAGCCAGCCCATCACCACCGCCGTCGCGAGGGAGGCGACCAGGCGGCCGAGCACCATCTTCGGCTGACCGGGGAACGCGATCGAAGTGGCCACCAGGACAACCGGGTTGATGGCCGGGGCGGACAGGAGGAAGGCCAGCGCCGCGGCCGGTGCCACTCCCCGCCGCATCAGACTGCTCGCCACCGGGACCGACGCGCACTCACAACCCGGGAGTACTACTCCTGCCGCGCCCGCGATCGGGACGGCCAGCGCCTGGTTGCGGGGGAGGAGTTTGGTGAACACCCGCGCGGGCACGAACGCGCCGATCGCCGCCGAGACCACCGTGCCCAGCAGGAGGAAGGGGACGCCCTGCACGGCCACCGCCGTGAAGACCGTCCACCAGGCCGCCACGGGCGGGGTGTAGAGGTCGATCGCCAGCATCGGGCCGAGGACGGAGACGACCGTCGCGATGGCTATGAGGGCGGCGCCGCCGAGTACCGCGTAGACCATGGCGCGTACAGCCAGGCGCAGGCCGTCGACCACGGTCCGTTCGTTCTGCACGCGCCTGTCTCATCCCGTTTCGCACGATTACGCCTCGTACTCGTACGTGGCACCGTAACCGTCGGCGCTGTGCGGTATCCCCGATTCGTCAAAGAGGAGGCTGTGCGGGCGCCGGTCCGAGGGTCGTCGTCCCGGGGGCCGTACGGTGGCCGAGGCCCGTGCGGTAGGCGTCGAGCGCCGCTTCCACCCGGCCGGTACGGCGGAGCAGATCGCCGAGCATCCGGCAGAGGTCGGCGAGGTCACCGGCCGCGCCCGCGCGTTCCAGGAGGCTGAGGGCGCGGACGTAGTGTTCCTCGGCCGCGTCCGTGTCGCGGGCGTCCTCGGCGATGATGCCGAGGAGGCGGTGGGCGGCGGCGGCGTGGAGGGCGCCGCGTTCGGAGCTGAGGTCGTTGAGGACGTCGTGGAGGAGGGTGGCGGCCTCCTCGGACTTGCCTCGCTTGTGCAGTACGTCGGCCAGTTCCACCGCGACCTGGCTGCTGTACAGCGCCGCCCGCTTCGCCGTCAGCATGGCCAGCGCCTGCCTCAACTCGACCTCGGCGCGCTCCAGTTCGCCGTCCTGGGCGTAGACGTAGCCGCGCATCCAGTGGCAGTTGGCGAGTTCGGTGCGGAACTGGAGCTGCCGGTACAGATCGGCGGCCTTCGCGAGCGAGGCGTCTGCCTCCGCGACCTTGCCCTCCGCTATCAGCGTCCGCGCCACCGAACGGTGCATGCGTGCCAGCAGCGCCGGGTCCGCCACCTGCGGCGCGAGCGCGAGCGCCAGCTCCGCCGCCTGGGCGGCCCTCGCGTGGGCACCCATGTCCATGTACGGCCCTATCGCGCTCGCGTAGAGAAGCAGGAGCGCGTCGGGGTCGTGCAGGCCGGCGCGGTTCAGCTCGTCGAGCGTGGACTCCAACAGGTATACGGCGTAACGGAGTTCACCGGTGAGGTAGTGCGCCACGGCTCGGCCGCGGATGGCGGGGACGCGGGCGGGAAGGGGTTCGTCGGCGAGGCGCCGCTCGGCGCGCTCGAAGTGCAGGCGGGCGGCGGTGAGATCACCGGTGTCGAGACCGCACTCGCCCAGTCCGAGCAGTGCGATGGCTTCCTCGTCCACCAGCCCGTGCGACTCCGCCTCCGCGAGCAGTTCGGCGTACTGCTCTGCCGCTTCCTCCGACTCCCCTGTCGCCAGGGTGCGTTGGGCGCCGGTCAGCCGCAGGCGCAGCTCGGTGGCGAGGTGGGCGGGGCGGCCGGTGGCCAACTCGTCGTAGGCGACGCCGAGCCGTTCCGCGAGGTGGCGCAGCGCGTCGTCGGAGGGGCGGACCCGGCCGGCCTCAAGGGTGGAGATGTACGCGGGCGTGTAGGCGGGCTCGGCCAACTGCCGCTGGGTGAGCCCGCGTTCGTGCCGCAACTGCTGGACCCTGCGCCCGATGACTTCCGGGTCGTCCCGTCTCACCATGCATTAATCATGCCAGTAAGCAGAGTTACAGACTGGCGAGTAACTCAGTTACACGGCGAGTGAGTTGATGAAGTCCTCGAAGCGGCGACGGGACACGGTGAGAACGGCTCCGCCGGGGTTCTTCGAGTCACGGATCGCGATGTGAGGGGTGAGGTCAGCGACCTCCACGCAGTCGCCGCCGTTGCTGCCGCTGTAACTGGACTTACGCCACGTCGTCTGTCGCCGAGTCTCCATAACGT
Source organism: Streptomyces sp. NPDC050549 (assembly GCF_040655035.1). Lineage (NCBI taxonomy): Bacteria > Bacillati > Actinomycetota > Actinomycetes > Kitasatosporales > Streptomycetaceae > Streptomyces > Streptomyces sp. NPDC050549. The sequence continues at coordinate 9,011 of NZ_JBFAJD010000026.1, read as the reverse complement.
TCCTCCATCACGCGCGCGATCAGGTCGGCCGACTCTTCCACCGAGAGGGCCCCGGCCTGCAAGCGAGCGTATCCGACCGAACGCTCCTTGATGACGTCCGGGTTGGCAGTCATGTGCCCCTGGTCGTAACCCTCGGAGTAGTAGATGTCCGGGTCGTCGTCGAAGCGCAGGAGGTTGAAGGAACCCATCGTCGCGGAGTGCGCGCCCAAGGCGAACGGCAGCACCTGGATGTTCACCCAGGGGTTGTCCCGGTAACTCGCCAAGCGGGCAAGCTGCTTGCGCATCACCTCGCGACCGCCGACCTCCCGGAGCAGCACGGCATCGTCCAGAACGACCCACACGGCGGGCGGCTGCTTCTTCTCCAGAATGTGCTGCCGCTCCATCCGGGCCGCGACCATCTCCTCGATCCTGTCCGGGTAGTCGACGGCCAGCACCGCCGCCGCGTACTCCGGGGTCTGCAGAAGACCGTGCACCACCTGACACTGATACGTCGAGATGAACGCCGCCTTCGCCTCCATCTCGGCGTACGGCTGGAACCACTTCGGCAACTGGCTGCGCAGTACCAGCTTGAGCAGGCGGCTGAAGAACCCGTCCGTCATGAACGCCGCGTCGAGCGCCTCCGCGAACGTCCGGCTCGGGACCTTCGCCGCCGTCTCGACCTGGCCGATCAGGGAGCCCGTGCAGTAGATCACCTTGCCGAGCTGCTCCAGCGTCATCCCGGCGGCCTCGCGCAGGCGCCGCGCCTCGTAGCCGAAGTAGTCCAACGGGGATGCGCTCGGGTCGAGTTGACGAACGTGGACCATGTGACAGCCACCTCCGAGTAGTTACGGCCTGTCGCCGAGCGTAACCATTGCGTCGCATACCGGTGACGGGAATCACCTAACCCACCCGCGCCGGACTGACGTACGGTGGAGAAATGTCCCCTTTGGCCAAGATCAGCAGCGAGTACGGGCCCCGCTTCGCGGAGTTCGCGTTCGAGCCCGCCTTCACGGCCGCGGTGGACCAGCACGTGGCGGAGCTGCGGGAACGCCTCTCGGCGACCGGTCCCGACCTCGTACCCCCGCCTCCGGAGCACGCCGAACTCGCGGACTACGCGCTCGGTTTTCTGGACGCGCTCGCGGAGCTGGACTGGCGGGAGCCGGTCGGGCACGACTACGCGGTGTGCAGGCTGACGGCCATCAGCTGGCTGGTGCACCGGCACGGGCTGCTCCCGGAGCAGCGCCGGGGTGACTGAAAACAGGTTTCCGTTGGCTCAACTCCCCCTGAAGCCCTTCCCGTTGCGCACTCCAACCCCTTAAGTTAGGCACGCATTAAGCGTGCTTAACTCGTTGCTGTCATTGCCGTCGCTGTCACTGTCGTTGCGAGGTTGGTATGTCCGCGCGTTACGTCAGAGGATTCTGCGCCGCCGTCATCGCCGTAGCCGCCCTGATCGGCGCGGCAGCGGCAAGCCCGGCCAAGGCGGCGGACCGCCTGCCGGCGTCCCACTCGGACGCGAGCGTCACGTCCGTGCGCGGGTAGAGCGGCAGACCGCCGGTCTCGACCTGCCACTGGTACGTCCGCCCGCCGTCACGCGGGTCGACGATCAGGCAGTGGGGGATGCCCGTCGCCGGGTGGTCGCGGCTCTTGTCCTCGTAGCCGGTGCGGGGGTTCGACGAGGAGACGACCTCGACGGCCGGCAGGGGCACGGTGGCCCCGCCCGTGGTGACGACGAGGTCGGGGACACGGGGCTTGCCGAGGACATCGCTGCCGAGGTCGGCGGCCTCGAAGACACCGACACCGTCCGGGAGTTGCGGAACGAGTTGATCACGCACGTCCGCAACCGTGACCTCGTGCCGGCGACAGGGGCTCATCGTCACGACGAAGACGGCCCGCTCGGTCGTACCGCTGTCCCCCTCCAGGCAGTACGACCGAGCGTAGCCGTACGGTCACATGTCCGACGCCCCCGGCATCTCCGTCCGCTCCCGCACCGGCTGGTTCCCCATCGCGTCCGCGCGGCCCGCCTGGTACGCCGTGAGGCTGCCCTTCGCGTTGGTCGTCTCGCGCTCCGCCGCCATCAGCATCCGCTCCATGCGCTGGCGCATCGGCCCGATCATGCCGCCGCCGACACCGACGACCATGATTCCGGCGACGGTCCCGAGGGCCGCGTACAGGACGGGCTGGGTGACCGACGTCGCGATGCCGGCCTGGCCGAGCGCGGCGATCACACCGAGCGCCACGATGCAGGCCCAGACGATCGTCGCGAGCATCCTGCCGTACGACATCGACGACAGCGCGCTGCCCACGATCCCGCGCACCGCGTTCGCGATGGCCATCGCCACGACGATCAGGACCACCGCGACGATGCCGCGCGGCAGCCAGGCGACGATGCCGTTGATCATCGTGCTGACCGGGTTGGTGCCGAAGACGCCGAGCGCGAGCTGAAGGGTGACCAGCATCAGCGCGTAGTACACGATCTTGCAGACGATGCCGGTCATGTCGTACTTGGAGTCCCGCAACATCCGTGCCGTACCGGCCCGTTCGGACAGCCGCTCCGAGCCGACCCTGCGCAGCACGCGGTCCAGGACGCGGGCGATCAGCTTCGACACGAACCAGCCGATGACCAGGATGACCAGGAAGCCGATGAGTTTGGGCACGAACTGCGCGATCTTCGACCAGGCGTCGTTCAGGCCCTGGGTGAAGTCGACGGCGAGGGTGGATTCAGGGACAGTCATGAGCGGCACTTCCTTCGGTGGGTACTACCAACCCCCTGTCACCAACAAGTGGAGCAGCGCGGCGGAAGCGCGGCCGCGTGGGCTGAGCCGTACGGGTGAGCGGTGTCCGGTCCGGTCGGCCCCGCACCGTGGTGACGCGTTCGCCAGTTCGGCGAAATGCCTCCCTCCGTTTGATAGAAAGCCCTTCCATCGGACCCTCCCCGTCTGCCAATCTCTGTTCGCGCACCCCGGCTGTCATGTCCGGGGCGAGCGTGGACATGGACCGTCGACTGGAGCCCCCGATGTCCCGAACCAGGACCCACCGCCTCGGAAGAGCCGCCGCAGTCGTGGGCAGCGCCGTCGCCCTCACCGTCGCCCTGCCGTTCACCGCCTCCGCGGGCGTGCTGCAGAACCTGCCGGAGAACGCGACCACGTACGAGAAGAACTTCGAGCCGCTGTACGACTACGACACGGACTCCTGCTACCCCGCCGCCGCCATCGACCCCGACGGCAACCTCAACGGCGGTCTGAAGCCGACCGGTTCCGTCACCGGCAGCTGCCGCACCGGTCACCTCGACCACGCCAACACCTACTCGCGCACCAAGTGCAACAACGGCTGGTGCGGAACCATCTACGCCAGCTACTTCGAGAAGGACGAGGCCTCCCCGGGCATCGGCCACCGCCACGACTGGGAATGCATCGTCGTCTGGGTCAAGCAGGGCGACTCCACCCCGTCGTACCTGTCCGCCTCCCAGCACGGCGACTTCGAGACCGAGGCGGTCGCCGACGTGCCGATGAGCAGCCAGCGCGTCCAGGTCGTCTACCACAAGGACGGCCTGAGCACCCACGACTTCCGGTTCGCCAAGTGGGGCGAGACCCCGGAGAACGACGACGGCGCCTGGCACCAGGAGAACCTGCTCACCTGGGAGAACATGGCGTCCAACCTCCGCGACATCCTGAACGCCTCCGACTGGGGCGACGCCAACTTCCCGCTCCAGGACGCGAAGTTCGACGACCACCTCAACAAGGCCAAGCCGAGCGCGATCACGTTCGACCCGTACGCCTGACCGGCCCTCCCCGGGCGATGCCCCAGGCGATCACCTACGTCGTCGCCTGGGGGTCGCGCCATGTGATCACCCTCGCGACCGCCCTACGCTGACGCCATGACGTCTGCCGCCGCGCGCACCGCACTCGACCTCACCGCCGACCTCCCGGTCCCCGGCCTGGAGGACTTCTACCGGGACCTGCACCGCCACCCCGAGCTCTCCGGCCGCGAACACCGCACCGCCGCCAAGCTCGCCGAACGACTCACCAAGGCGGGCTACGACACGGTCGAGGGCATCGGCGGCACCGGCGTCGCCGCGGTGCTGCGCAACGGCGAGGGCCCGACCGTGCTGCTGCGCGCCGACATGGACGCGCTGCCGGTGCAGGAGGAGACGGGACTGCCGTACGCCTCCACTGTGGACGGCGCGATGCACGCCTGCGGGCACGACCTGCACGTCACCTGGCTGACGGGCGCCGCCGAGGCGCTGGCCGCCGGGCGGGACACCTGGTCGGGGACGCTGGTGCTGGTGGGGCAGCCCGCCGAGGAGACGGGCGGCGGCGCGGCGGCGATGGTCGCCGACGGTCTGTACGAGCGCGTCCCGCGTCCGGACGCGGCGCTCGCCCAGCACGCGGCGCCGGGCCCCGCCGGGTTCTACCCGCACGTGCCCGGCCTGATCATGTCGGCCTCCACGGACATCGACATCGAGATCCACGGGCTCGGCGGCCACGGCTCCCGCCCCGAGTCGACGGTCGACCCGGTCGTCACGGCCGCCTACCTGGTCACCCGGCTGCAGACGGTCGTCTCCCGCGAGATCGCCGCCCGCGACTCCGCAGTCCTGACCGTGGGCCGCATCGAGGCCGGCACCCGGCACAACATCATCCCGACCACCGCCCGGATCTCCCTCAATCTGCGCACCCAGTCCGCCGACGTACGGGACCGGATGATCGCCGCGATCCGCCGGATCGCGTCCGGCGAGTGCATCGCCGCCGGCTGCCCGCGCGAGCCCGAGGTGACCGTCGGGACCAGCCTCCCCACGATGGTCAACGACGCGGACACCGACCGCCGGATCGCCGCCGTGCACACCGAGGTCCTCGGCGCGGGCACGGTCTTCGACCCCGGCCCGGCGACGGGCAGCGAGGACTTCCCCCGCCTCGTCCCGGACGGGGTGCCGTACTCCTACTGGTTCGTGACGAGCACCCCGGCTGCCACCTGGGACGCGGCCCCCGGCACCGACCTGATGGAGAAGTTCCACGCCGTCCCCAGCAACCACAGTCCGAACTTCGCACCCGACCTGGTGACAGTCGTGCCGGGGGTACGGACCCTGGTGTCGGGGGCGTTGGAGATCCTGACGGTCGGCTGACTAGCCCTGCGGCTGGAGTTGGAGCAGCTGCTTGCGTACGTGGTCCAGGGCGCCCGCGCGGCGGCCGGGGACGCGTGCTCTCAACTCGGCGAGCGCGAGGCCGAGTTCGCGGGCGGTCGCGGGGTCGTGGATCTGTCCCCACTGGTGGTGGGCACGGTCGACCGCCGCCTCGACGGCGGGCACACCGGGTGACTGTCCCGCCGCCAGCCGCGCGGACGCCACCGCGAGCCAGGCCCCGCAACTGCGCACCGGGTCCCCGGCGAGCATCGCGAGATCGGCCCGCACTTCGGTCCAGTGCAGCGCCTGCTCCGAGCCCCGGCCGTGCGCCCGTAGGGCGGCCTGCTCGTGCTCGGCGGCGAGGGCGTCGGCGGCGGAGTGGCGGCCGGCCTGGACGGCGGTGGCGATGGCGGTATGGGGGTCGCTGTCCCAGTGGGGGGCGGTGTCCTTCGGACTCGGGGCGGTGTCCTTCGGACTTCGACCGGCACCTTCTTGACTTCCGCCGGCGGCCCTCGGGCTCGGGGCGAGGCCCTTCAGGCTTCGGCCGGCATCCTCTTGGCCGCCGTCGGTGTCCCTTTGGCTCCGGTCGCCATCCCGACCCCGTTCATTTTCCAGCCCGTCCGGGGGTCCCACCTCTGGGGGAGTTTGAGGACGAGGCCCCTCCACGGCCGACGGCGGTCTGGGGGCGAAGCCTCCAGGGACGCCCGCGCCGACAACCCCCGGCGCCGCGAGCAGCACGTCCGCGTACCCTTCGGCCCCGAGCCTGCCCACCGCCTCCTGATGCAACTGCTCCACCGGTGGCCGGTACCCGCTCCGCAACAGCGTCGCCACCGCCTTCATGTACGTCGGCACAGCCACCCCCCGCCGCGGCGGGGGCGGTGCGATGCGACCGTAAACGGCGTGTGTGCGGCCCGAGTCGAGCGGGTGGGCGCGCAGCCACTGCCAGGTCTCCGCGTCGGCGTGGAGGTCGAGCAGCAGGGTCGTCGTGCCCGGTGCGCGCAGGCGCAGCTCCTCGCGGATCCAGGCCCAGGGGAACGCGGTGTAGCGGACCGTCGCCGGGGTCGTACGCGCCAGCGCCAGGTGCGGAAGGTGCTGTTTGCGGTCGAGTTGGAGCTGCCCGGTGACGAACACCGTCAACGGTCCGGGGGCGGTCGCGGCGGCCCGCAGCCGGGTCAGTACCGCCTGCGGCTCCAACGGGTCGGCGAGTTCGACGACGTTGGCCGTCTCCGTGCCGGACAGCACGGCCGGGGCGACGGCAGCGAGCACCGGGAGCACGGACGCCGCGTCCACCAGCCGCCCCTTGCCCACCGGTGAGGCCGCGAGCAGCAGCACCGTCCCAGGCATGTGCCCTCCCCCGATAGAACCGTCGATCACTTGCGTACCTCAGCACCGTAGCCTCTGCCCAACCTCTGCTGCTGCAAAGGGTGATGTCAGATCCGGCGATATCAGGACCGCCGTACCGAGAAGATCGTGGTGTCGTCGGCGAGCCGGCCGCCGCAGTGGCGCAGGGTGCCGTCGCGCACGTAGGCGACCAGGCGGTGCGGGTCGGCGGTGTGCGGGTCGAGGTGGACGCCCTCGGTGACGTCGTCCTTGAGGGGGTAGAAGACGCCGACGCCGTCGCGGGCCTCGGTGACTCCGTCGGTGACGATGAGAAGGGTCTCGCCGGGGGCGAGGGTGATGCGGAGGGTCGGCGGCGGACCCTCCAGACCGGCCAACTCGCCCAGCCCCAGCGGGAGTCCGTGCCCGGGCGGCAGCGACCGTACGCCGAACGGGCCGACCACCAGCGGGGGTTCGTGGCCGAAGTTGACGACCTCGACCGTGCCCGGGTCGCCGGCGGGGAAGCTCAGCAGAACAGCCGTGGCGAAACGGTCGACGTCCTCGCGGCCGAGGGCGTTGAGATGCCGGCCGTGGCGCAGCATCCGGACCTCAAGACGGGCGGCGACAGTGCCGAGCTCCGCCTCGTGGTAGCCGGCCTCGCGGAACGTGCCGAGCAGCGCTGCCGCCGCCTCCACCGCGCCGAGGCCCTTGCCCTGGACATCGCCGATGAGGGCGCGGGTGCCGTGCAGGCCGGGCTGGATGTCGTAGAAGTCGCCGCCGACGCGGGCGACGGCATCCGCGGCGAGGTAGACGGCCGCGTGGTCGAGGCCGCCGAAGCCGGGCGGCAGCGGGCGCAGCAGGGTGCGGCGGGTGGTCTCGGCGACGTCCCGCATGTGCAGCATGCGGCGTTCGCCGCGGACCCGGACCACGCAGGCCAGCACGGCGAGGGCACCGCCGACGCCGACCAGGATGAAGTCGGGCAGGCCGGTCTGGTACTGGCGCGGCCAGGCGTGGTCGGCGAGCAGGTAGGTGGCCAGGCCCAGCACCGCGAACACGGCCGTGCCCCACACCCCGCAGATCGCCGCGGCGATACCGGGCACGAGCACGATCCAGGAGACGGTCCGGAACTCGCCGCCGGTGTACCAGTCGACCAGCAGGATGGTGACCAGCACCAGCAGCGGCGGCACCCAGGCGACGCTCCGCCCGCGCACGCGCAGCAGTTGCTGCCGCCGTAGGGCGTCGGTGTCGCCGGAGCCGGAGCGCACCGGTATGAGTCCGCGGCCGCCCACAGCCGTCAGTACGCGACCGAGATCCGGGTGCGCGGGTGGGCGTGCTGTTCGAGTTCGTCGACGAAGGCGACCGCGTAGTCCTCGGCGCTGACGAAGCTGCGGCCCCGGTCGTCGGTCATGAACTCGTCGCCGCCGACGCGGAAGCGGCCGGTGCGTTTGCCCGGGGCGATCTCGGCGGCGGGGGAGACGTAGGTCCAGTCGGGGTCGTCGAGGGTGCGGTAGTAGGCGAGCGCGTCGCGGTGGGCGAGGGCTTCGGGGAGGTAGGCCTCGGGGAAGCCGGGCTGGTCGCTGAGGGCCTGGCCCGGGGCGACCTCCAGGCCGCCGGCGCCGCCGACCACCAGGAGCCGCCCGACACCGGCCGCTCGGACGCCCGCGACGAGGCTCTCGTTGAGGGCGAGGAACGGGCCGCGCGGGTCGCTCCCGTCCCTCGGCGGTACACACGCGGAGGCGACCGCGTCGGCGCCGCGCGCGAGGTCCGCGACCTTCGCCTCGTCCGTCGCGTCGGCCGCGGTCGCGGTGACCCCGGGGACCGGTGACTGGCCGGAGCGGCTGACCGCCAGCACCTGGTGCCCGCGTGCCGAGGCCTCGGTGGCGATCCGGCTGCCGACCATGCCGGTGGCGCCGAAGAGTACGAGCTTCATGCGCCCCAGCGAAACATGGGCCAACCGTGGCCGCACCCCGACTTGCCACCGCCTCCCCCGGGGTGTGCATTGGTAGACGGGGGCGAGAGAGAGGAGTGCTCTCATGGCTCAAGCGGCACCCACGCCCGGCGGAATGACCGGCCGGACCTCTGGTGGATTCACCGGCCAACGCGGTCTGCCCGACATCTTCGACGCCCGCGTCCACCGCGTGGCGAAGGTCGCGGTCCCGGTCGTCCTCGGGCTCGTCTACGGCTACTGGGCGGCGGCCAACCGTCGCAGCGGCGGTCCCATCACGGGCTGGAACATCCTGTTCGGCTTCGTGACCGCGCTGGTGTTCATCGTGCTGTGCCTGGCGGTGGCCCGGTTCGCCCCGCTGCTCAAGCGCGAACTGCACTCGCTGGTGAAGTCCGGCTTCGCGGGCGCCGCGATCGGCTTCCTCTACAGCCAGACCGGCGAGAGCGTGCTGCGGTCCGCGGCCATCGGTCTCGCCACCACGGCGGGCGTGTTCCTGGTGTTCTTCTACCGCTACTACACGCGCGAGGACGGAGCGGGCAACCGCATCCGCTGACGCGGGACGGGTCATGGGAGTGGCCCCGGCCGGACGGCCGGGCAAGGTCTTCGACGTGGACGTGGCCGTCGGCCGGGACACCGAGCTGTCGTACAAGATCTTCC
>NZ_JBFAJD010000025.1:0-137586 GCF_040655035.1 Streptomyces sp. NPDC050549 | reverse complement strand
CGCCACAACAGAAACCGGCTGAACACACCAACCACAAGCCACACGGGTCACGATTCAACCGACCAGAGTGGGTCCGCGTTCAACCGCCGCCGACAGTAGGATACGAACTTCGAGTATCTGACTTAGAGGAAGGGTCACATGACTACTTTCGAACGTGAAGCAGACATGCTGCGCCCCATCATCTCTAGCCGATACGAGTTCACATCACGAAGGACCCCCTGGGAGCACTTCTACGAGATCCAAACCCAAAAAGGCGTTGCCGACATCATCTTTGCAGTGTTCGATAAACGCACCGTCGAGGACAGAAAAAGGCGGGGAGTTCATCCGATTCAATCCAAGTCGGCAATTGACGTCATTTCGCTGCTCAGTGATGCACAGAAACAGAACGCCGCCGGAAAACCAACACCTCCATCGCTTCCAACATCAGACATTGCCAGCAAAACCCTCACTTCGACGTCTCACCTAAGTCAGCAATTGCTGCCCAAGCTGATCGAATACGGCTGGGTTGAGCGTGTAGGTAGAGGACAGTGGCACGCCAAGCATTATTACAAGTGTCCAACCACAAGCATTTATGCCATCGAGGTAAAACGTTCCGATTGGCAACGGGCACTCAGTCAGGCTGCGTCACATACGAAGTTCGCCAACAAGACTTTCCTGGCAATGGATGCCGAACGTCTACCTAGGTCTCAAAATATGCTGCGTACAGCATTGGATCACGCTGGTGTCGGATTGCTCTCTGTATCTGCTGACGCACTGAACAGCCCCCTGACGGTAGTCGCGAATCCAGCACGCAAGTCACCAAGGAATAGTGAACGCTCGGTCGTGTCGGAGCGAATCCTTGCCGTGCGCGACTCAGGGGGCAATTCAGGGTTCTGGGGACACGTTTTCGGGAGGCTAGTCACTACAAGTAGCGGCGACGACCCTCGAAGGTCCGCGTTGCTTCTTACTTGAGCCGGTCCAGCCAAAGATCCAGATGCTTTGGGTCATTCGCACCGGTGAGCGGCACGATAGCTGACGCTGTGTCCCTAAAGTCTCTGGCGCTCCGGGCGATTGTGCGTGCGCCAGCTCTTGTGCCACGAGCGTGGTCTGACGCTTCGGCTGCGGCTTCGGCCACTTTGACCAGATAATGCGCGCCGGCCTTCGCCTTATCCCACAGGCCAGGTGTTTGTGCGCGACAAAAGTCGCAGTCACACGCACTCTGTCCGGGAAGCGCTGACAGTAGGGAGTCGGTGTCGACATCGACCACGTGCAACAAGCTGCGACGGAATGTCCTGTTGGTTGGTGCCGGTCGCGGCGTGGTGCGCTTGATCTTGATTACCTTCGTATCCGCGAACGCGCGCTCGCCTGAGCCGATGCCAGTGGAGAAACCGTTGGCGCCCCAGGCAAGGGCGACCCAGCCAGTCAATGCAGTGTTGGGGAGAATCAAGAACTTATCGTTTTCCTCGCAAACGCTCGACAGCTCAATATAGCCGTCCAGAATGTCTGCCGAGGAAAGCTGACCGTAGGGTTGCGCAAGAAGAGGCCAGCGCACCCGGACGTAGAAGACATCCTCGTCCATGTCTAGCAGCTCAGCAAAAAGCGAGTCACGTAGCCTCTCAGTGGTCAGCCACGTATAGGGGATCGTGAGGTTGACTGCCAAATTCTCGTAGTCACGCGTCTCATCGCGTGCCCAGCTTACGCAGTCCCTCAATGTCTTCAGGCTGCCCGCCCGGTCTGCGGAGTCCATCCACAATCCAGGCGTGAGAAGTACAGTGGCACCCTGTTCGCGCTGAGTCTGAATGACATCTGCGACCCAATCAGCTGTCCAGCCTGAGGGAAGGGCACGATTGAAGTACGGCCACTTAGTTGATGTAGATGCGCCAGCAAATGGCTTATCGTCTCGCTGCTCCGCAAGAACCGTGCCATACGAGTCCATCCTCGCGAAGCACTCCGGGTCTGCAATCTGAACTGGAGCTACTGCCGTGTTGCGAAAGAAAGTCGGGATACCCGAAGCCCCACTCGGTCGCATGCGGGGAATCGGAGCAACAACACCCAGGTTGAGAGAGGTGCCGTGCGCGGCATTGATATGGTTCAGCGCTGCCGGGATCGAAACTGAGTGTTGGTGGCTCCGCTGGATAAGAAACAGTGGCTTGCCACCCTGAAGGCAATCCCTCGCCTCTGCGAAACGCTCCTCATCAATCACCTCCCCGAGCGCCTCGGCGTCGGCTTCTGCCTCGGCGCTCCAATCGAAGAAGTCTTCATCAATCGTTTCAGCATCTGATGCCTCAGCATTCACCGTGTCAACAACGAAGTGCAGTTCGTCATCGCCGCGCATATCCTACTCCCCCTTGATGCGACGGATGGCTTTCGCCACCGTTCCTCTCTTATACGGTTGCTCTGAAAGGCAGCGGTCAATCAAATCGGCAACGCTAGACGGAATGGACTCCGGAAGCGCAGGCTTGCTCTTGATCCGCTCAAAGAACGTATCCCAAGATAGCGTCTCTCCCTGAGCAACAAACGGGTGCATTCCAGTGGCCGACTCGTAGAGCACAACACCGATAGCCCATAGGTCGCTGGCCTTTAGCGCCCTCTCACCTCGAAGTTGCTCGGGCGCCATGTACATTGGAGTCCCGATGGCCTGCGGGTATCGTGTAATGGACTCCACGTCCATCAGCTTGGCCAATCCCAAGTCCAAGATCACGGGATGAGAGTATTCGCCTCCCCGAAGGGCAACATTGGCGGGCTTCAGATCTCGATGAAGGAGATTCGCCGCATGGATAGCAGATATACCTTGCAACAATCCATTCGCGAGATTGACTAGTTGGTCGGCCGTGGGACGTGACTTCGGGATCGCCTCAGCCAGGTCGCCACCCTCAATGTACTCGAAAATGAGGGTAATTCTGCGATTCCCTGCGATATCCAGGGGAGCAACTTCATCCAGGCGTACGACATTCTCGGAGGCTACCCGGCGGTAGCTGACGATCTCTCGACGCAGCCGTTCAAGATCCGCATCGTCTCGATAGATGATCTTGAATGCCGCGTCCTTGCCGTTGGCGACAACCCTCCAGGTCTCACCGAAAGCACCCGTGCCGAGGTATGACACGGAAGAGATGCCGACGGCTTGTTCGACGTCGGCGGCAGAGAATTTTTGCGGCATGGGTTCGTCCCCCGTACACAATCAGGCATATGACGCCCTGACAGGTTATACGACATCTGAGCGCGCGCCAGGGTACCGGAGCATTCAATTCCGAGTGTCGAGATACACATCTTTAATTACTGGTGAGTCCCCCCGTTTCGTAGGCACGGACCCGTGCCTACGCCGAACATCATCTGGAGCCCCACGGAGAGCCGGCCGCCCTCGGGTGCAGGACCGGACCGTCTGCCAGCCACGAAGGCTGAGCCAGGAGCAGGTGATCAGATGAGCACTGCATCCTGTACGTGCTGTGACGGGGAGGCGGCCCCTTCCTGCGCCTGAGACGGCAGCGATTGCCGGTCGAGTTGGGGGGCCAAACAGGGGGCCAAACGAAGTGGCTGCGCAAAGACTGCTGCGGACAGTAGTGGACTGCGATGGAGGCGGAACCGCCAGGTCAAGGTACGCGAGCCAAGGTCATCAAGGCCGCGATCGCGTTCGGGACGAAGAGGTCGTGGGTTCAAATCCCGCCACCCCGACAGTTGAAACGCCAGGTCAGGGCCAGTGCTGAGAGATCAGCGCCGGCCCTGATTGGCGTTGCGGGTCCATTTTGGGAGCCATTTGGGAGCCGACTTCGGGAAGTGGCTCCCCGGTGGCTCCCAGCGAGGAGCATTCCGCCTTCGAGCGGGCCCGCGCGCCGCATGTGCCCCGGGAGAGCCGTCCCCACGGCTTGTGCGGAGGAACCCACAGACGATACGACGATCGCCATGCACCCTTGGTCTCCGACAAACGACCGGCAGCTCGCACTCCTCACCCGCATCGGGGCCCGGACCGACCCCGTCACGTCAGAAAGCCCCGAGCTCGCGCTCACCGCCCACGCGCGTGCGAACGCGGTTGCCCCGTCGACGCCCGCGTGCGGGGAGAGTCGGGCCAGGTGGCCTGGGACCACCGAACCCGTCTCCGTCAGCTCGTGCCGCCCCACACCGCTTCCAGGTCCCGGCAGCGGACCAGAATGCTCGCGTCGGTCAGCGAGATTTCGTGTGTGCAGCCTCCGTCCTCGTCCGGAAGGATTTCGTCGAAGAGGACGGTGTCGACCAGCATCCAGTCGATGGAGTGTTCATAGTCGACGGAGAAGTGCGTCACGCCCGAGTAGGTGATGCGCAGGCCGGAGTCGTGCTTGAACTTGTTGGGCGCGAAGTCCAGGACCAGGCTGCCGCTCTTGTCGGTGGCGAGGTGGACCCCTGCCAGTTCCAGATCCTTGATACAGCGGGTCGCGCCCGCGATGTCGTAGTGGCCGGGGTCGGTGGCGAAGGACCGGGCGCCTGGGGGCAGGTAGGCGCGCAGACGCGGCAGTTCGGCCAGATAGGCCCCGGGATCCACGAGGAACCCTCCGTCGTCCCAGACGGCCGTGACGTACTTCATTTGCATCCTTCCGCGGCGAGAGGCGGTCGCCTCCATTTGTCTCCGGTGATGTCCTCGGTCCCCTTGGGAGCGATGCGGCCGACCTTCCGCAGCTCGTAGAGCATCCGTCCCTTGACGGCGTTCTCCACACCGGGCGAGACCTCGACTTCCGAAGCCTTGATGCCATGTTTGTTGAACCAGCCCTGGCTGTTGTACAGCCCGACCTCGCGGATGGAGGGTCTGCCGCACGTGGCAGTTACTCGAAGATCGGTCGGCTTTCCGGCCCACCTCGGGCTCAGATCATTCGGTTGGAGCGGACGCGGCTCCAACCAGGCCTCATCGGGCAGGCGCTCTCCCGATGGGCTGCCATCGCAAGGGCACCGCGGAATCAGCTCCCTTCACCGTTCAGCGATCGATGTGGTGTACCCGACTGCTGTCCTGAGCCGGCGGACGAGCGAGACCTGTTGGAGCTCGCCATGTGTGCGCTTCCCAAGAAGAGCGCTCGGGAGTTCCGCAGCATCGTGGAGCCTCTGGACAGGCGGATCCTCGAACGTCCGGACGCCGTGCCGTACGCCAATCCACCGAATAGGTGGTGGCAGAGCGCCTTCTGATCAACCTCATGCTGCGGGACGAAGAGCCCGCAGCTTCACATCCCCACCAACCCCGACAGCCGACAGCCGACAGCCGACAGCCAGGCAGTCCCCGGGGGGCCGCCACCGGATTCAGATCCAGTGCCGGCCCCCCGCTACCCCGAGCCCCCGCGCCCCGCGTCTCAGTAGGTCAACGCATCCTGCACGCTGGTCAGCCAGTAAGTCACCCTCAGCGAGTCGTCGACGTAGACGCCCTTGGTGGGGAGGGCAGGGGTGGCGGCAGGGCTGATGCTGTTCATGTTGCGGTCGAAGAAGTAGACGGAGAGGGACTTGGCGGTGCGGCCGTTGGTGCCGCTGCCGTCGCTTCCGCCGGCGAGGGCGACGGCGGCGTAGCCCGACTGGCCCGGCGTGAGTGTGGTCACCGCCTGCGGCTGGGAGTCCTTGATCACCGGTGGTACGGACTGGGCGTCGCCGAAGTTGACGGCCGGGTAGTAGTAGAGGTTGCAGGTCTTGGAGCCGGTGTTGGTGACGGTGAGCAGCATGTGGTTGATGGGGCGGCTGACCGGCTGCGCGGTCACCTTGGTGTTGGCGCCGCTGCAGGTGACGGTCTTCGTGGAGCTGCTCGAACCGGAGCCAGAGGTCGAACCGGAGGTCGAACCCGAGCCGCCGCTCGTCTTGCTGCCGCCCGACCGCGTGCCGCCGCTGGTCGAGGAGCCCCCCGTCGAGGAGCCGCCCGACGTGTTGCCGCCGCTCTGGCCGGTTTTCGTCCCGGACGGTGCCGGGGTCGTCACCTTGGAGGAGTCCGAGGAGGCCGCGCCGGAGTCCTGTACTCCCAGTTTGTCGTTGCAGGCGGTGAGCGAGAGTGCGGCGAGCGCGAGGGTGGCGGCGGCGAAGAGGCGGGTGCGGGGACGGGCGGTGAACGCGGACATGGCTGTGCTCCCTTTCGGAGAGGCGGGAAGTCGCCCGCCGTCCAACCGGTCGGCGGGCGGCGTGCTTTGATGACCAGAGCTTGTGCCGCTTTCCGTCCCACCCGCCACGGCAGCCGGGAGTTACGGGAACCTGGAACATTCGCACCGGCTCTTACCTGGGGGAACATGGCTTCCCTGGAACGCTGGACTGGAATGGAGGCAGGGTGGCAGCGGTGGACGAGACGGCCGATTTCGCGGCGCTGATACGGGAGCTCAAGGACCGTTCGGGGCTCAGCTACGGCGTTCTCGCGAAGCGGCTGCACATGAGCACGTCGACGCTGCACCGCTACTGCAACGGCGACGCCGTACCCACCGAGTACGCCCCCGTGGAGCGGTTCGCGCGCCTCTGCAAGGCGACCCCCGACGAACTCGTCGAGGCCCACCGCCGGTGGATCCTGGCTGACGGGGCCCGTCAGCGGGAGCGGAAGTCCGCCGCGACCGCCGCGACCACGGCCACAGCGGCAACCACGGCAGCGACCACCGCGGTCACCGAGACGGCCGCCGCTCCCATCCCTGAAGCAGACGTCCCCTCCGCCGCGCCGGGGCCCGCTCTTTCCCCCGCGACCGAACCGGCCGAACCGGTGGCCGCCCCGCGCAACCGCCGCCGAACCGCTCTTTTCGCCGCCGGCGCGGTGGCCGTAGTGCTCGCGGCCACCGCGCTCGTCCCCCACTTCGTGTCCGGCGACGGCGGCGGGGACCGGAAGCAGGAGGCCGGTTCCGTGACCTCCACCGGGCGCGGTACCGCCTCCGCGTCCGCCTCCGCGAGGCCGACCTCCTCGGCGTCCGCGTCGGCCTCGCCCTCCGGCTCCGCGAGTCCTTCCGGGTCCGCTACGGCGAAGAGCGGGGCGTCCGCCTCCCCGAGCGCGAAGGCCGGCGGGGCCGCGGACGTGGCGGCGGCCGTTCCGCTGACGGTGACGACCCGGCCGTACGCCTGGGAGAGCCCGTGCGGCCAGACCTATCTGGTCGACCAGGACGCGGCCAAGGTGCCGCCGCCGCCGACCGAGCAGGACGCGCCGAGCTGGGTGAGCGCGCTGGGCGCCGTCTCGGCCGGCAGCCAGTACCTCGAACTCACCGTGCAGGGCACCGGACAGGACACCGTGGTGCTGCAGTCCCTGAACGTCCGGGTCGTCGGCAGCGCTGCGCCGCCGGCCTGGAACGTGTACGAGATGGGGTACATCGGGGTCGGCTGCGGCGGCGGGGTGCCCACGCACTCCTTCGACATCGGGCTGGACGCGGTCCGCCCGGTGGCCAGGCCGAAGTCCGGGCAGACGGGTCTGCCGTACAAGGTGAGCGAGAGCGAGCCCGAGGTCCTGTACATCACGGCCGCCGCGGCCTCCCACGATGTGCGCTGGTATCTGGAGCTGGCGTGGTCCAGCGGCACCCGCAACGGCGTGCTGCGCATCGACGACCAGGGGAAGCCGTTCCGCACCAGCGGCATGAGCGGACGTCCGCAGTACGGCTACTCGCTGGACGACAGCGAGTGGGTGCCCCACAAGGCCGACTGAACCACGGCGGTCCCCAGCACCCCGCCGCGCCGCCGGGCCCGCGTTGACACCGACCGTCGCCGGACGTTGACTGGCAGCACTGCGCAGTCGTTGAAGGGTACGACCGACCGGGTCTCCGGGGGCCTGGAACAGGCCGTCGAGAAGACCGACGAGGCACGAACGCCTTCAGGCGGAACGGAAGCGGCATCCTCATGTACGACCAGACACGCGCCCAGCAGCCCGCGGGCCAGAACCGGCCCCCCACCGAACGCCGCACGCCGGGCCCGGAGCCACTGCTCCCGCCGGCCGAGCGTGAGCAGGTCCTCCAGCGGCTGCGGCACGCCATGAACACCTTCGCCGAAACCCCGCGCGACGCCCTGACGGAGGCGGAGAGCGCCTACGACGAGGCCACCGCCCAACTGGTGGGCGCCCTCGCGGCCCGGCGGGAACTCCTGCGCGCCGGCTGGGCGGACCAGGACCCCGAGTCCCAGTCCGACGAACTCCGCAACGCGCTGCGCCAGTATCGCGAGATCACCCAGCGGTTGCTCCAGCTCTAGCCCGCTCCCGCCGGTACGCCGTCTTCAACTCGCCCCAGCGCACGGCCTGTTCATTGGTGAGCGTGCCCCGCAGCTCCGCCAGTTTCAGCAGGTTCGCCTCCGCCTCCGCCCCCAGGGTCTGTGCCTCGGCCGTGTAGTGGTCGTCCAACACCGCGGACAACTCACGGGAGTTCATCACCGGCTCGATGCGCCGGGCGATCCGGTTCATGGTGCGGTACGACCCCTGGAGCCGGAACGGCGGTTCGGTGCGGGCCGCTTCCGTGGTCGCCGCCGAGGCCATGTACGCGGCGTTGACCGCGAGGACGGTGTCCCGGGCGGCGAGCAGATGCCTCAACACGGCGACGGTCCGGGCCAGTTCGGCGGGCTCACAGGCGTAGGAGAGGCGGTCCGGGCGGGCCGTCGCGTCGCCCTGCGCCAGCCGGATCAGCAGGTCCAGGTCGTCGTGGTCGCGCCCGGCGAGCGGGGCCAGTACCGGGTTGGAGGTCAGCGCGTTCTCGACGAAACTCAGGGCGAACAGCGCCTCCTTGCCGGTCAGTACGTCGCCGAGGTTCCAGACGTCGGCCCGGTTGGCCAGCATGTCGGGCACCCGGAACCGGCTGCCCGACTCGGTGTACGGGTTGCCGGTCATACAGACGGCGAACCGCTTGCCCCGCAGGTCGTAGGTGCGCGGTACGCCCTCCCGCACGCCCTCCATCCGCCGGGTCGCGTCGCACAACGTGATGAATTTCTGCAGGAGTTCGGGGGACGTGTGCTGGATGTCGTCCAGGTGGAGCAGCACGTTGCTGCCCGCCGCGAGCGCGAAGTTGACCTTCTCGACCTCCTGTCGGGCGGTCGCGTTCGGCGCCTCGGCCGGGTCGAGGGAGGTGACGCCGTGCCCGAGGGCCGGGCCTCCGACCTTGACCAGGACCAGTCCGAGCCGGTCGGCGACGTACTCCATGAGGGTCGTCTTGCCGTAGCCCGGCGGGGAGATCAGCAGGAGCAGGCCGCCGGTGCCGACGGGGGCGTCCTCCCCCGCCGTGCCGAGCTGGCGGGCCAGGTTGTCGCCGATCAGCGGGAGGTACACCTCGTCGACGAGCCGGCCCCGGACGAAGGACGACAGGACGCGCGGACGGTACTCGTCGAGCCGCAGCCGGGCGCGCTCCGCCGCCACGAGGGCGGTACGGCGGCGCTGGTAGGCGCGGTGGCCGGGGACGTCCCGGGTGCGGAACTCCTGTGTACGGGCGAGGAGTTCGTCGATCCGCACATCCAACTCGCCGCCTACGACACGAGGATGGCTGCCCAGCAGTCCGCCCACCGTCTCGGTCAGCCGCGCGTCCGACTCGTAGCGCGGTGTGCCGGGGCAGAGTTCGGCCGCCACCGCCTCCGCCAGGTCTCCCGGGTCGACCCGCGTACCGGACGCCGTCGTGTACGCCGTCAGCCACGCCTCCACCAGCTGCCGGCGCGCGGGCAGGTCGTCGTCGAGGGCGAGGAGATCGTCGTCGTAGGCCGAACTGCCCACCGTGCGGCGGAACTTGTCGAGGAGTGTGCGGGTGCCGGTGCTGAGCACGAAGCCCTCGGGGGCGGCGGTGAGTTCGTCGAGGAGGTAGGCCGCAGCGGGTTCGCCGCCCAGTTCCCCCGCGAGTTCCGCGCGGAGTTCGGCGTCGGCGGGGGTGGGCCCGAACAGGTCGCGGGCCCGGGCCAGGGACCTCGCGCGCCGGGTCCAGTTCTCGCGCGCCCGCGGGCTCGTGCCGTGCGCCCAGAAGAGCAACGCGCCTGCCCGGGCGGCCGGTTCGTGGCGCAGCAGGCCCGCCTCCTCGTACCGGCCGAGCAGGGCCGTGAGGATCGCGGTCGCGTCGTGGTCGTGCACACCGCGTTCGTAGCCTTCGTCGTACGACTCCTGCGCGGCCCGGCGGACCAGGGCCGCGAGGTCTGGTTCCTGGGCGAGGGCCTGCGCGCCGTGTTCGTCCAGGAGGCGGGCGGCGAGGTGTTCGGCGCGGTAGACCCGCGGTGACTCGGAGGGCAGCGGACGGTCCCAGAACTGGCTGGTGGCCGCGAACTCCGGGTCTCTGACCGGGGATCGGTAGTCCGTGCCGGTGAGGGCGAAGGCCGGGCCGTCGCCGGAGGGGACCAGGGTGAGGTCGAGGGGCTCGGTGTGCACGGCGAAGCGGTGGCGGCCGAGGCGGAGGGTCCGGCCGCCGTCCGTGGAGAGGTCGGCGCGGTCGCGCAGGGCGCGGACCGCCTCCGCGCGGGCGGCCGTGAGTCGGCCCGTCAGCTCCTCCGCCCTTGTCGGGTCGCCGAGTTCGCGGAGTCGGTCGGCGATGCGGCGGATCCTCGCCACCATCGGGTCGGAGGCGAAGTAGGTGTTCACCGCGTCGGCGTCGGCGAGCGCGACCGCCCGCCGCCCCACGGTCTCCAGCACTTGGACCGCCGACCCCGCCAACTGCTCGGCCCTGCGGGCACGTTCGTCGACCAGGGTCTGCTTGCGGGCGGAGAGGGTCTCGTGGATCTCGGTGCGTTTGCCGGCCAGTTCGGCGAGGAAGTCGTCGAAGTCCGCGAAGCGGGCCTCCAGGTTCTCCAACCGCACCAGCAGAAGGGCGAGTTGGGTGTCGCAGCCCTCAGGGGTCGCCGCGTCCGCGAGGGCTCCCGTCACCGACTGGGCCAGCAGCGCGAACTCGGCCGCGAACTCCGCCCGGCCCTCCCGGTCCCGGAGTTCCGCGCGCCGGGCGTCCAGCATGGCGCGGGCCCGGTTGACGCCGCCCAGCACCTCGGCGATCCGCTCCAGGATCGACGTACGGACCGTGGCGTCACCGATGTCGAGACCGGCGACCACCTCGGTCACCGTCCGCAGTCCTTCGGTCAGTTCGTCCAGCCGGGCCGCGACCGGGGCCGCCTCGGCGACCTTGGACAGCGCCCCGGCCTCCGCGACCAGGGTGTCGATCAGCTCGTGGTGCCCGGCGAACGCGTCCTCGCGGGCCAGGAACGACATGGCCCGCTGCCCGAACACCCCCAGATCCGCCTCGACTTCGGCCGCCGTCTCCTCGATCCGCGCGGTGTCCGCGTACCGCATCTCCTTCAGCGTCAGCAAGTGCCCCTGTGCCCGCCGGAGTTCGGTGAGCCCGGCGACCCAGCCCGCCGCGTCCCGGGGCGCCTCACCCCGCAACCGCCTGACGAGGGAGGCGAGATGAGCCGTCGCGTCGGCAAGGGCGTCGGCGGCCCGCCCGGTGAGAGTCCGGACGGTCCCGAACTCGGTCAGGACCTGCTCCGCCGTACCCCGCACCTCCTCCAACGGCCCGCGCAGATCACCGAGTTCGGCGTCCCCGAGCCAGTGATGCGTGTCGGCCGCCCGGACACAGGCGGCGACCAGCGCCTCGTAGACCTCCGCCGTCGGCTCCATCCCCGCGACCGCGTCCGTCAGCGACAGACAGTCGGAGATCCCGCGCACGAGATCGGCGTTGCCGACCCGGAACAGCGGTCCGGAGCCGGTCGGTTGGGCGGCGGCATGGGCGTCGGAGACGAACGGGGTACGCCAGATCCGCACCGGATGGACGCGGGCCGCCTCCCCCTCCCCGGCGCCCAGCACCATCAGCGTGCCGTTGTCGAAGAGTGCCCGTCCCTGACCGGACAGCGGCGCGGCGACCTCCTTGCGGATCAGGTTGTACGGCAGCAGCAGGCTCCGCCCCGAACCCCGCGCCCGGTACCCGAACAGCACGTCCTCCCCGTTGGGCGAGCGCACGATCCGCTCCAACTCCAGCCCTGCGATGTCCGTTTCGAAGGTCTTGCACTCCCCCGTGGCCAGGCAGTACCCGCCCGGGAACACGATCCCCTGTTCCTCCGGCAGCCGCCGGCACGACCGCCCGATCCCGTCGAGCCGTACGACACTCCTGGTCAGCGTGTTGAAGACCAGATAGCGGTGGGCCTCCTCCTTGTAGGGGAGCACCCGCAGCAGCACCAGCGCACCCACCCGCGCGTACGCGATCTCCGCGTCGGCCGGCGACTGCAGCGGCTCGTCCACCGGTTCGGCGTAAATCCCCTCCCCCGTCTCGGTGTTGTCCTCCACCTTCACGGTGAGGGTGCCGCCCAGCGTGTCGACGTACAGCCCGTCCTGGATCCGAACGTGCGGGTGCCTGCCGGGGACCAGGTCCTCACGCCCGGTCCCCGTCCAGTCGAAGTCGTACGGCGGCGGGAAGACGTGGTCGCGTTCGCCGTGCGCATCCAGGAAGGTCGCCGACCGGCCGTCGTCCGTGAGCGCCCAGCGCAGCACCCGGATGTCGTCCGTCTTCTCACCGGTGCGGAACACGGCCAGCAACTTGCCGTCGACCGAACGGAGTTGGAGTAGCCGCGCCTGCCGGTAGTAGCGGTGCAGGGCGGTGAACTCCCTTACGAACTCCGGGTCGTCGAGGAGTCCGGGTACGGCGTTCTCGGGCAGCCCGCGCAGGTCGTGGCGGTCGTACAGGGCGAGGACGTCGGCCACGGTCGTCTCCCGGGTGACACCGTGGGAGACCTGATGGCCGAAGAGCAGCGCGTCTCCTACTGCGACAACGTCCCTCGGTACGGCCGGGTGCTCGGTGGTCAGGCGTCCGGTGCCGGTGAGTTCCACCCGGGTCGAGCCGAACTCCTCGGCGCGGCGGGTGTTGAGCGTCTCCGCGCGGTGGGCGAGTTCGGCGGCCTGTGCGGCGAGGCGGTCGCGCAGGACCTCGTAGGTGCCGGTGTCCAGGCCGGTGGTCATGGGTCCCTCTCAGAATCTCGGGCGATCGGGGGGGGTGGATGGGTCCGGAACTGCCGTCCCCTGTGCGGCAGTTCCGGACCGTCTGTGGGGGCTGGGCCTGGGCCCCGGCCGGGCGTCGAGCCCTCGCCGGGCCTCGCGCCTCAGCCGGGTGTCAGGCCTTCGCCGGGTGGCCGTTGAGCGCGGTCAGCGGGGTGTCCGCGAGGCCCAACTCACCTGCCCTGTCGAGCAGTTGCCGTAGCTGACCGGCGTTCGCCGTGTCCGTCCGCATCAGCTTCATCAACAGCGCGGAGACCGTGAGGCTCTGCACATCGGCCGTGGAGACCGAGCCGAACACCCGCCCGAGGTCGTCGGCGATGTTCGACGTACCGTCCAGCCACGGGCGCGCCAACGCCTGTGCCGTCTCGGAGTTCTGGACGAAGCCGTCGACGCTGCGGCCGAGGGAGATCGACGACATCAGCCGGTCGAAGAAGACCGTGTCGCCGCCGACGATGTCGATGTCGGCGTTCTCCAGCCCGGTCGCGAGGACCGTGGCCTGCGCCTCGGCGACCTGCCGCTGCACATCGAGACCCGCGAGCCGGATCTCCTTCTCGGCCTGCAACCGCAGCCGGTACTCCTCGTGACCGCGCGAGGCGTCGTCGAGGGCGGCCATCGCGGCGGCCTTCTCGGTGAGCCCCTCCGCCTCGGCCTTGAGCTTCTCGCCGATGCCGGTGGCCTCCGCGAGCGCGTTCGCCCGTACGCCTTCGGCCTGCGCGAGCACCTTGGCCTGCGTACCCTCGGCCTCCGCGAGGGCCTTGGCCCGGGTGCCCTCGGCCTCCGCGCGCAGCCGGGCCTCGGTGCCTTCCGCCTCCGCCCGCAGTCGCGCCCCCGTGGCCTCGGCCTCGGCGCGGCCCGCCTTCACGGTGACCTCGGCCTCCTTGTCGCGGACCTGGACCTCGGCGAGTCCGGCCGCGGCGGCCTCCGCCTGGATGCCCTCGGCGAGGCGCAGCTTGGCGCGGGCGTCGAGGTCGGCAGACTTCAACCGGGCCTCGGCGAGGGTCAGTTGCTCCCCGGCGCGGTGCTTGGCGGCGGCCTCGGCGGCCTCGGCCCCCTTGATGTCCTTGACCAGCTTCTCCTGCGCCTCCGCCTCGGCGGCGATGATCACCGCCTGCCGGGTGCGCTCGGCCTCCTCGACCACCCGCAGCTTCTTGATGGCCTCCTCCTGCTCGGCCACCGTACGGTCCACGGCGATCCGTTCCCGGACCACGTCCGCGACCTCGCGCCGCTCGACCTCGACCTCCTTGTCGCGGGCGATCCCGGACAGCGAGGTCTCCCGCTCGCGGGCGATGACTTCGAGGAGCCGGTCCTTCTCGATGCGCTCGTTCTCCACGGCGATGACCCGCTCGCGGTTCTTCTGCGCGACGGCGATCTCGCGGGCCTGGTTCTCGCGCTGGACGCCGAGTTGCTCCTCGGTCCTGAGGAACGCGGCCTGCGCGCCGAGGCGTTCCTCCTCCTGCACCTTCGCGGTGGCGGCCTCCTCCTTCGCGCGCAGGGTCTCCACCTCGCGCCGCTGCCGGATCTCCGCCTCGGCCTGCCGGCGCTCCAGCTCCAGGATGGTCTCCCGGGCGTCGACGTTCTGCCGGGTGATCTCCTTCTGCTCGGTGCGCTGGAACTCGTTGGTGCGGACGTGCTCGATCGTCGTCAGCTCGGTGATCTTGCGGATGCCCTGCGCGTCCAGGATGTTCTGGTTGTCCAGCTGGGTCATCGGCGTCTGTTCGAGGAAGTCGATGGCCGCGTCGTCGAGGTGGTAGCCGTTCAGGTCGGTGCCGATGACCTGGATGATCCGGTCCCGGAACTCCTCGCGCTTGGTGTAGAGATCGACGAAGTCCAGCTGCTTGCCGACAGTCTTGAGCGCCTCGGAGAACTTCGCGGCGAAGAAGTCCTGGATCGCCACCGGGTCGCTCGCGGTCTGGGTGCCGATGGCCTGCGCGACCTTGATGACGTCCTCGACGGTCTTGTTGACCCGCACGAAGAAGCTGATGTGGATGTCGGCCCGGATGTTGTCCTGGCAGATCAGACCCTCGCGCCCGGTGCGGCGGATCTCGATCGTCTTCACCGAGATGTCCATGAACTCGGCCTTGTGCAGCACCGGCAGGACGACCGCACCGGTGAAGGTGACGTCGACCTTCTTCGTCTTGGAGACGATCAGCGCCCGTCCCTGCTCCACCTTCCGGAACAGCCGCCCGACCAGCAGGAGCAGGGCGAGCGCGATGAGCAGGACAACGGCGACGAACACACCGATGCCCACGGTGATGGCGTTCATGACATGGGTCCTCGTGGGATGAGAAGGGTGGTGAACGGGCGGGGCGTGGGCCTACAGATGTGGACCAACGGGCGTTGGACTACATGCGTTGGGCTACGGGGTGTGGGCCAACAGGCGTTGACCGCCGAAGTGTTGGTCAACGAGTGTTGGTCAACGGCTGTTGGCCGACGGGTGCTGGCCGACAGGCGCGGGCCGACGGTCGTGGTGGTCGCGGGCCGACGGCCGTGGGCCAACAGGCGTGGGTCAACCTGCGTGGGCCACCAGGCGTAGACCCCACCAGGCGCGGCGGGCGGCCGACGGTCGTCCGCCAACACCCGTGGGCAACGGCCGCAGGCCAACAAGTGTTGGCGGTCTACCCCGGATTGCCGCCGGGACCGGTCCTCGGGTCCAGCGCGCTGTCGTAGGGCGCGACCCAGAAGAACTCGCCGGGTTCGTCATAGGCGTAGAGCAGTCCGGTGCTGCCGCTGGCGAGGGCGTCGTTGCCCGTCTGCCGGACCTGGACCGTCGCGGCCGAGCCGTCCGCCGCCCTGACCTCGGCCTGCCCGAACCCGGCGTCCACCCGCCCGGTTCGAATGGTGCAGGTCAGCCCGACGAAGTCCAGCCGGGACGGCCCGTGTTCGTCGGGAAAGAGGCGGTGCAGCGGCCGTACGAGCAGCTTGGTCGCCTGCCAGGAGACATACCCCGTGCCGATCAGCACGATCGCCCCGGCCAGGACGCCGGCCGGGCCCGAGGGGACGATCAGCACGCTCGCGCAGAAGCTGATCAGCCAGCCGACGGCGACGAACAGCGAGAAGGCGAGGGTCACCGGGACCCCGCCGAGCCACCGGCCATGGCCGTGCCCACGAGCGTTGACGTGCGCGTGCCCACGGACGTGGACCTGCACATGGGCATGACCGTGACCGTGCGCGTCGGCCGCGCCGAGGGCGACCAGCAGCCAGTAGAGGACGACCACGGCGAGCGCCGCGGTGAAGACGACGGCGGGAAAACCGGTCGCGGCAGCGATGAACGCCCCCATGATCCCGGCCCCCCGTTCTCGTACTCGCCCGACTGTCGACGGGGATGCCCGGATCGCGGTTCTGGTGCCGGAAACCTGCCGGTGTCCGGCACCCGAACCATCCGCGGTGCTCCCCTGGCGCCATGGTGCACGCGGGGTGCGCGCCCGCGCATTGCCGGAACCCGGCAGTGTTCATTAGGGTCTTGATGCCGGTGACGCGCTAAGAAAGCGTCACCAGGGCGTCAAGAAAACAGGGGGCGGCGTTGCCGGAGCGCGGAATACCTGAGCAGTATCTGGAGGGGTACGCGCAGCTCCTGGCGGAGGTCGCCGTCACCGGACGGCGCCTGACCCGGGCCGAGTTGGAGGCCCGCCGCGCCCTGGGCGAACACGCGGCCGAGGCCGGACACGGACTGCGCGCCCTGGTCAACGCCCATCTCACCGCGACCCGCGCCGCCTGGCCGGAGACTCCCGGCGCCGCCGACTGCACACTCGCCGCGGTGCAGCAGGTCGTCGACGCCTTCAGCGAGGGCTACGAACGCGCCCAGCGGGTCGCCGTACGCCAGGAGGAGGCGGCGCGGCGTGAGTTCATCGACGATCTGCTCTACGGCCGCAGCGATCTGGGGCGGCTCGCCGAACGCGCCGAGCGTTTCGGTCTGCGGCTGTCGCACACGCACGCCGTCGCCGTCGTCCAGGGGCCGACGCCCTACGACGAGAGCGCGCCGGTGCCGCGTCAGGTGGAGCGCGCGATGATCAGCCGTTTCGGTGACCGCAACATCCTGCTCACCACGAAGGCCGGCCGGATGCTGTGCGTCGCACCCGGCGACCAGGACGACGTCCTCGCCCACTTCGCCAAGCAGTCGTACGCGGCGGCGGAGGGCGCCCGGGTGGCGATCGGCCGGCCGCAGCCGGGCGCGGGCGGGATCGTCCAGTCGTACGAGGAGGCCCTGAACACCCTCGAACTGGCCGAGCGGCTCACCCTGGAGGGCCCGCTGCTGCGCGCCGCCGACCTGCTGGTCTACCCGGTGCTCACCCGGGACCGGCAGGCGATGGCCGACCTGGTGCTCGACGCGCTGGGCCCGCTCACCAGGGCACGCGGCGGTCCGCGCCCCCTGCTGGACACGCTCTCGACCTACTTCGACTGCGGCTGTGTGGCCGCGGAGGCCGCGCGCCGGCTCTCACTGAGCGTGCGCGCGCTGACGTACCGCCTGGAACGCATCCACCAGCTGACCGGCGCGGACCCGGCGGACCCCGGCCAGCGGTACATGCTGCAGACGGCGGTGATCGGGGCACGGCTGCTGGACTGGCCCGACAAGGAGCTGTGAGGCGGAGCGCCGGCCGCTGGGCGCAAGGCGAGTCTTCGCAGGTGGGCGGTGCGCGGGAACGCTCGGTGTCACCGGGGGTGAGGCGCGAAAGCGTGACACTCGGCGCTGAAGTGACACACTTCTGTGGGGAGGGGCCCCCTACCGGTGGACGCCGGAAAGGGCCGCACCGCTCAAGTTCGAAGAGCCCGCACGGCGCACGGGGCGCTGGGCGCAGAAAAAAGCGACCCCGCGCCCGGATAATGCGTCGGCGGCGTGGTCGCTTGAGGGTTGCGGAGATGGTGGGGGCGGAGGCGTCAGCCCAGGGTGGTGCCGATGTACGAGGTCGATTCGGGGCCAGAGTCGGACTCGGCGGAGGGTGCGGCGGGCGCGGGGGTGGCCGGCGCGGGCGGCGTCTCGTGGCAGGTGAAGCCGAGGCGGGTCAGGGCCCGGGTCACCTCGAAGGCGGTGAAGTCACGGCGGTCCTGCTTGGTGATCACCTCGCCTACCTGCTTGACCGGGTACAGCTTGCGGCTGATGACGGCGCAGGGGCCGCTGACGGGCTGCTCCGGGCGGATGCCCTTGAGCATCTCCTCCACCTCGCTCTTTGTCAGATCGAAGGGGTAACGGGCGATCACGCAGCGCATGGTGCCTCACCAAGGGGTTCGAGCGGGAGGAGAGGGGAGGATTTCTCCTCGGGGGGAAAACCGAGCGGCCGGAGAACGGCCGAAGAACGGTGGGTGGCCGAAGAACGGCGACTAAATGAGCAGATACGAAAAGGGACCCGCACCCAAGGTGCGGGCCCCTGTTTCGCAGCTTCGCGTGCTTAGGCGGGAACGATGTTCTCCGCCTGCGGGCCCTTCTGGCCCTGCGTGATGTCGAAGGTCACCTTCTGACCTTCCTGCAGCTCGCGGAAGCCCTGGGTGGCGATGTTCGAGTAGTGGGCGAAGACGTCAGCGCCGCCGCCGTCCTGCTCGATGAAGCCGAAGCCCTTTTCCGCGTTGAACCACTTCACGGTACCGGTGGCCATGTCTTAACTCCTAGGCAGTGCACGAGATCCGCACTTTACGAATCTCCTCCATCGCCGTGATGATCACCTGCCCGGAGAACCGGTTCAAAATTGGCAACCACAACTGCAACTGAAGTCAGCCTAGCACGGAACCCATTTCGGCGACGGCGGAATTGCGGGGGAAAAGCGCCGCCCAAAACAGTGAATTTCTGTTTCGTCGGCATCAGATTTTCTAACGATGGGACGACCGGCGCAGCTCCTCGTTCACGCGCAGCGCCTCGTCCAGCCGGTCCTCCAGGCTGATGATGCGGCAGGCGGCCTCGATGGGCGTCCCCTGGTCGACCAGCTCGCGGGCGCGGGAGGCCGTACGGAGCTGACGGCGCGAGTAGCGGCGGTGACCGCCGTCCGACCGCGTCGGCGTGATCAGCCCGGCCTCACCCAGTGACCGGAGGAAACCGGGGGTGGAGGCGATCAGCTCGGCGGCCCGGCCCATGGTGTAGGCGGGGTAGTCGTCGTCGTCGAGCCGGTCGGCCGCGGGCGGCTGGCTTTCTGCGGGCATGTACACCTTTCCTGCGGGCCACCGGAGAGGAACGGCCCGCCGCAGGGGAGCGTGTTTCCCCCTACGGGAACTCTAGTCGCACCCGGGGAATCTCTGTTGCGGCGAGCACAGATGTCCTGACGCCTGTGGACGCCGGTTGACGCGCTCAGCGGCCGAGGAGCAGCACTCGGCAGGCCCTGGCGGACGGCCGCGGATCGCGCGCTTGCGCTACGACGTCCCGCCAGCCCCAGGCCCGGTACGCGGCCAGCGTCTCGGTGTCGGCGGCGGGCAGCAGGGCGACGCCGAGGGCCGGCGCGTGATCGGCTAGCAGCCGGCGTTGCAGGCGCCGCGCGAGGTTCCAGTCCCGGTCCTGGTAGTGGGTGCGCACCCGGGGTGGGACGACGATCCCGGAGACCGCAAAGAGTCCGCCGGTGACCGCGAGACCGCGCACGGTCCGGGGAAGGCGGGTGTCGCACCCCTGCCACCACGGATCGGCGCCGCGCACGGGGAAGCCGTAGGCGAAGGCCGTCAGGGTGGTGTTCTCGGCGATCAGCAGGGTGAAACCGGGCCGCCGGACGTCGCTCGCGAGCCGGCGGAGGAAGTCGGCGCGGGAGCGGGTCCCGGCGCGGGTGGCTCCGCCGGAGGTCTCCTCGTAGAGATCGCCCAGGTCCTCGAACCGGTCCTCGACCTGGCGTCGGCTGAGCGGGCGGAGTCGGTCTCCCTGCCGGGGTGAGGGGCCGCGCTCCCGGCCGGGTGACCACGGCTTCTCCCCGTGGGCCGCGTCGGCACCGGCGTGCGCGTCCGCACCGCCGTGCCCGACGAGGTTCGTGGTCATCGGCCGACCGGGCACATTCACGGTCATGGGGCGAGCCCTGTCCCGGGTGCGGACACGTCCGCCCCGGCGTCGTCCTTCGCCGAGGACGGCACCGGCGCGATCCGGCACACGAGAAATCCTCGGTCTCTTCACGGTACGCCCGCGGGGTGCGGCACCGCCTGGAGGCGGGGTCCGGCCGCCCCGCCCCCTACGGCCCCGGGCCCTACCGCGTCACTGGTTCCAGCTCTCGTCGTACGGGTCCTTCGGGGTCGGGACCGGCTTGGCCTGGGTGACCTGGAAGTAGGGGATGGGGCGGTTGTTGACGGGGTCCTTGGTCTGCTTGGCGGAGTAGGTGCCGGTGACCAGCAGCCAGGTGTCGGGCTGCAGGACCGGTGGGATCTTGCCGGTCAGGGCGATCTTGACCGGCTGGGCGTCTGCGGCACAGCAGTTGAGGGCCATGCGGACGAGGTAGGGGGCGCCGGACTTGTCGAGGGCCACGAAGCCGGTGACCTTGAGCCGGCGGTCGCCGAGGGAGTGCCCGTGGTCGTAGACCGCGCGGGTCGCGTAGTCGACCAGACCGATGGTGAGCGGGTTGCTGTCGGGGAGTTTGGAGAGGCCGTAGGGCTGCTGGATGGCCGTGCCCGTGCGGACCGCGCTGTAGGAGCCGAGGGCGGGCGGTGCGACCAGGATGAGGGCGAAGAGAGGGAGCAACAGGAGCCAGGAGATGCGGGGTTCGCGGTGCACATGGCCGTGACCGGGCTCGGGCTCGTGGCTTTCGTCCGTCATCGGAATGGCTGCCTGTGCCTTCTCCGCCCGCGCCCGGCGCCACTCGTACCAGGCCGTCGCCAGTGCCGCGACGATGAGGACCGCGCCGGATAGCAGCAGCAGCGGCTGGAGGCCGGCCTTGACGTAGCGCAGGTAGAGGTTGGTGAGGCCGGCGTGCAGCAGGGCCGTGCCGATCAGGAACAGTACGGCCGCCTGTGCCTGCCGGCTCACAGGAGCACCGCCGAGGTGACGACCGTGCCCGCGATGGCGAGGACGAACGTGGCGGGCGCGAAGCGCAGGGCGAAGCCGCGCCCGAACGTGCCCGCCTGCATGGCGAAGAGTTTCAGGTCGATCATCGGGCCCACCACCAGGAACGCGAGTTTGGCCGTCAGGGAGAACTGGGTGAGTGACGCGGCCACGAACGCGTCCGCCTCCGAGCAGATCGACAGCAGGACGGCCAGTATCGAGAGGGCGAGGACCGCCACCACCGGGTTGTCGGCCGCCGTCCGCAGCCAGCTCGCCGGCGCGACCGCCTTGAGGGTCGCCGCGGACATCGCGCCGAGCACCAGGAACCCGCCGGCCTGCATCACGTCGTGCCGCACCGAGCCCCAGAACGCGGCCCCCTTCGTCTCCCCCGCGTGCGGCTCGTGGGCGGGCAGCTTCAGCCAGTCGGTGCGGCCGAGCCGCGTCCACAGCCAGCCCATCAGACAGGCCACGAGCAGGCTGCCCGCGAACCGGGCGAGGACCATCTCCGGGTTGCGCGGAAACGCCACCGCCGTCGCGGTCAGCACGATCGGGTTGATCGCCGGGGCGGAGAGCAGGAACGCGATCGCCGCCGCCGGGGTGACGCCGCGGCGCACCAGCGCCCCGGCCACCGGCACGGACGCGCACTCGCAGCCCGGCAGGATCGCGCCCGCCATTCCGGCCACCGGTACGGCGAGGACGGGATTGTTCGGCAGCGCGCGGGTGAACCACGTGGCCGGTACGAACACCGCGATGGCCGCCGACAACAGCACGCCCAGCACCAGGAAGGGCAGCGCCTGGACAACCACGGCCACGAACACCGTCATCCAGCTCTGCATCACGGGCGCGGACAGGGCCGTACGGATCGGTCCCTGCGCCAGTACCACCAGGAGCAGCACCATGGTCAGCACGAGCGGCGAGTTGAGCTGCCAGCCGTCCTTGGCCGGTGGCTGCGGCTCCTTGGCCGGTGCCTGCGGCTGCGGGGGCGTTTCCGCGGTCGGCGGAGTCTCCGTGGTCGACGCGGCTGGTTCGGTGGTGATGGCCACGGGTGTGCTACCTCCGGCAAGTGCGGGGTTTCGCGAGTTTTGCTCCCTGTCTCTGCATACGGCAGCCGGGGCGCGGGTGTTCAGCGGAATACTGGAACCACCCGCCTCCTTGGGGCAGTCTTTCCCCTCGTGGCGAGCAGCGTTCCTCATCAGACCCCGCCGGGCACCGCTCGGGCACACATGGTGGTGTGCGGCGACGACGCGCTCGCGCACCGGCTCGCGGCCGAACTGCGCACCGTCTACGGCGAACAGATCACCCTCGTCGTACCGCTCTCCGAGGCCGCCTCCCGGCCGCCGGTCGTCGGTCGTGCGCGCGCCGCCTCGGTGGCGCTGCGCGACCGGGTCAACGCGGCGGTGGCCAGGGCGAACGGCAACGGCGCGCCGCCCGTCCCCGAAACCCCGCGCGGGGAACGGGTGTTGGAGGTCCCCGAGCTGACCGAGGCGGTGTTCGCGGAGGCTGGCGTGGAGCGGGCGACCGCGCTGGCGCTCGTGCACGACGACGACGAGACCAACATCCGCGCCGCCCTCACCGCCCGCCGCCTCAACCCCCGTATCCGGCTCGTGCTCCGCCTCTACAACCGGCGTCTTGGCCAGCACATCGAGGAACTCCTCGACCAGGCGGCCGCGTTGGCGACCGGCGACGGGACGACGTACGGGGCCGGCCTCGGGCTCGACGCGTCCACGACCGTCCTCTCCGACGCCGACACCGCCGCGCCCGCCCTCGCCGCCACCGCCCTCGCCGGCACCAGCAAGGTCGTCCAGACCGACGGGCTGCTGCTGCGCGCGGTGGAACGGCCGCCGCCCGCACCCGGGGAGGTCGCCGACCCGGGGCTGGCCACGCTCGCCCTGCTGTCGGCCACCAGCAGCGACCCGGCCGGCGCGGACGGCTCCGAGGGCATGGGCGAACACGGCCCGCGCCTGCTGCCCGACGCGGCGGCCGTCGCCTCGGCCACCGGGCGCGGGACCGTCGTCCTTGAACAAGTGTCGTACGCCGGGCCGCAGTTGCCGGGCGGACGCGGGGGCGGTGTCGTACCGGCCTTCTCCTCCCTCTTCTCGCGGCGGCTGCGCTGGTCGCTGGCGGGCATGGTGGCGTGTGTGATCGCGCTTGCCGTGTCGCTGTGGCTGGTGACCGGTATCCATCCCGTGCGGGCCTTCTATCTGACGTTGCTCGATCTCTTCGCGATCGACGACCCCGCGATCGGGGCGCCGCTGGGCCGGCAGATCCTTCAACTCCTCTCCGGACTCGTCGGGTTGCTGATGCTGCCGGTGCTGCTGGCCGCCGTCCTTGAGGCCCTCGGCACGTTCCGCACGGCGTCCGCGCTGCGCAAGCCGCCGCGCGGGCTCGGCGGACATGTGGTGCTGCTCGGGCTCGGCAAGATCGGCACCCGGGTACTGACCCGGCTGCGCGAACTCAACATCCCCGTGGTGTGCGTCGAGGCCGACCCCGAGGCGCGTGGTCTCGCGGTCGCGCGCCGGCTGCGGGTACCGGTCATCCTGGGTGACGTCACCCAGGAAGGCGTCCTGGAGTCCGCCAAGATCCACCGCGCGCACGCCCTGCTCGCGGTCACCAGCTCCGACACCACCAACCTCGAAGCCGTGCTCTACGCCCGCTCCGTGCGGTCCGATCTGCGCGTCGTACTCCGGCTCTACGACGACGACTTCGCGACCGCCGTGTACCGCACCCTGCGTGCCGCCCACCCCGGTGCCCTAACCCGGAGCCGGAGCGTCTCCCATCTGGCCGCGCCCGCGTTCGCCGGGGCGATGATGGGGCGGCAGATCCTGGGCGCGATCCCCGTCGAGCGGCGGGTGCTGCTGTTCGCGGCGATGACCGTGGGCGGGCATCCCCAGCTGGAGGGGAAGACGGTCGCCGAGGCGTTCCGGGCCGGGTCGTGGCGGGTGCTGGCGCTGGACACGGCGAACCGGGAGGCGTCGGAGGACGTACGGCGGTCGGGGCTGGTGTGGGATCTGCCCGACACGTATGTCCTGCGGGGCTCGGACCGGGTGGTGCTGGCCGCTACCCGGCGGGGGCTGGCGGAGTTGCTCGGGCGCCGGCCGCGGGAGCGGGCCGCGACCTGATCGGGTGCCCTGCGCCGGGGTCGGCCGGGGGGTGGAACCGCAACCCGGCGCTGTGGGGTGCCGTCCGCGCCCACCCGTGCCGCCCCAGCCGCACGACTGCCCGCGGTCAGACGGACACCGAAGCCGCTCCCCCCAAGTGCCTTGCCGCGAAGTCGAGTTCCAGTCTCACCTGCTTGATCCGCTCGTCCACCACCAGTGACCCGTGGCCCGCGTCGTACCGGTACACCTCGTGGACGGCGCCGCGCTGTTCCAGGCGCTTCACGTAGTTGTCGATCTGGCGGATCGGGCAGCGGGGGTCGTTGACGCCGGCCGAGATGTAGACCGGGGCCGTGACCTTGTCGACGTAGGTCAGCGGGGAGGACGCCTCGAAGCGGTCGGGGACCTCTTCGGGGGTGCCGCCCAGCAGAGTGCGGTCCATGGCCTTCAGGGCTTCCATCTCGTCGTGGTAGGCCGTGACGTAGTCGGCGACCGGGACGGCCGCGATGCCCAGGGTCCACGCATCGGGCTGGGTGCCGACGCCGAGGAGGGTGAGGTAGCCGCCCCAGGAGCCGCCGGTGAGGATCAGCCGGGCGGGGTCCGCCAGACCGGACGTGATCGCCCACTCGCGGACCGCCGCGATGTCCTCCAGCTCGATCAGGCCGACCCGGACCTTCAACGCGTCCGTCCACGCCCGCCCGTACCCGGTCGAGCCGCGGTAGTTGACCCGGACCACGGCGTAGCCGTGGTCGACCCAGGCCGCCGGACCGGCCGCGAAGGAGTCGCTGTCGTGCCAGGTCGGGCCGCCGTGGATGTCGAAGACCGTGGGGAGCGGGCCCGTGGCGCCGGCCGGCTTCTGGACCAGGGCATGGATACGGCCGCCGGGGCCCTCCACCCACACGTCCTCCACCGGGACCGAGCCCGGTGACTTCAGGCCGGGCGGGTCCAGGACGACCTCGCCGGTCGTCGAGCGCACGGCGGACGGCTCGGCGGCCGACGACCAGAGGTATTCGACGCTGCCGTCGGGGCGGGCCGTGGCGCCCGAGACCGTGCCGGGCGGGGTCGGCACCTTCTCCAGGGCGCCCGACGCGAGGTCGTAGCGGAACACCTCGCTGCGGGCCTCGAAGCTGTGCGCGACGAGAAGGGCCGAGCCGTCCGGGTACCACTCGGCGCTCACGTCACCCGGCAGGTCGAGGGACAGGTCGGTCTCGCCGCCCTTCACCACGTCCCAGACCAGGGGCTCCCAACGGCCGCGCCGCTGATGGCCGATGAGGAGCCGGGTGTCGCCCTCCACGGGTGCGAAGCCGAGCACTTCGAGGCCGAGCTCCTCGGTGCCGCCCTTGGTGTCGTCCAGGTCGGCGACCGCCGTGCCGTCCGGGCGCAGGACGCGCAGCGCCGAGTGCATCGCATCGCCGTGCTCGGTGTGCTCGATGGCGATCAGCGAGCCGTCGTGCGAGAGATCGCCGACGCCCGCGGACTCGCGGTGACGGTAGAGGAGCGTGGTCTCGTCGCCGGTGCGGGCGAGGTGGATCGTCGTACCGTCCTCGTCCGTGGAGCGGCCCACGACCGCCGTGCGGCCGTCGCGGGCGAGGGCGAGGCCGGCCGGGTAGGACGGTTCGAGGCCGGGGACGGCCGGTTCGTCGGGGCCGCCCTTGAAGGGCTGGCGGCGCCAGACACCGAACTCGTCGCCGTCCTTGTCGTCGAACCACCAGATCCACTCCCCGTCCGGGGAGAGCACACCGTCCGTCGTGCCGTTGGGCCGGTCCGTGACCTGGCGTTGCTCGCCCGTCGCCCGGTCCCAGGCGTACAGCTCATACGTCCCCGTCGCGTTCGACACGAACAGGGAACGGTCGGGTGCGTCCTCCGCCCAGTCGGGCAGGGACACTCGGGGCGCCCTGAAGCGCTTCTCCCAGTCCGGTGTGTACTCGGACCCGTTGCTCTCAGTCATGGCCCCATACTGCCCGCCCTCACAGACATTGCACTGACTGGATCCTCAGCCTGTGGATAACTTCGACCAAGACCCGGTCGGACCATTGCCGACGACCGGTGAACCTTCGGGCCGACCCCCGGGCCGAGGCCCTCGCGACGGCCCCGTACCGTGGAAGGCGTGTACCGGTTTCTGCTGACATCGCGCTGGTGGGGCATCAACGTCTTCGTACTGCTCGCCATCCCCTTCTGCATCTTCATGGGGTCGTGGCAGCTGAGCCGGTTCCAGGCGCGCGTGGACAGCAGCCACCAGGCCACCAAGCAGGTCGAGACGGACCGCACGGAAGCCGCCCGCCCGCTCGCCGAACTGCTGCCGGTCGACCAGAGCACGTCAGGTCGGCAGACGACCGCCACCGGCCGCTACGGCAAGCAACTCCTGGTCCCCGACCGCCAGTTGGACGGGAAGAACGGCTTCTACGTCCTCACCCTGCTGCGCACCGACGACGGCAAGGCGCTGCCCGTGGTCCGCGGCTGGCTGCCCGGCACGCCCGACGCGGCGAAGGCACCGGCCCCGCCGGCCGGTGAGGTCACCGTCACCGGCTCGCTCCAGGCCTCCGAGACGCCCGGCGACAACGGAGTCAGCGCCCAGGGCGGGCTGCCGTCCGGCCAGACCGCGGCGATCAGCGCGGCCTCGCTGGTGAACCTGGTGCCCTACCCGGTGTACGACGCGTGGATCACGCTCGACAGGGCCGACTCCGGGATGACGGCCGTACCGGCGACCGCGCCCGCGAACACCGGCCTCGATCTGAAGGCGTTCCAGAATCTCGGCTACACCGGCGAGTGGTTCGTATTCGCGGGCTTCGTCGTCTTCATGTGGTTCCGGCTGCTGCGCCGCGAGGTGGAGTTCGCGCGGGACGCGGAACTGGGGCTGCTGCCGGAGGACGAGAGCGAGCAGGCGGCCCGCGTCACCGTCTGACGCCGCCCGGGTCCCCCGTGGACCGGCGACCGGAACGCGCGACCGACCGCCGTCCTACGACGTCGGCAGCAGGCCCGTCCAGTAGATCGTCCCCGCGCACGCGTTCGGGACGACGGTCGAGGTCGTCGGTGAGCCGCCCTCCGCCGTGAGGGATACCTGGACGCTGCCGTCGAGCGTGCCGTCCTCGGGGAGCAGCTGGGCGGACGTGCCGGTGTCGCCGGCCGTGGAGCCGGTGCTCGTGCCGGTGTCCTCCGAGGGCGAAGGGCTGGCCGTAGTGCCGCCGCTGGTGGTGCCGCCGTTGTTGCCGCCGCTGCTGGTGGGACAGGTCTCGGAGGGCACCCAGGCGAACTTGACCTGGTAGGCGGAGCCCGGCAGCAGCACCAGTTCGGCGGGCTCCGTCGACGGGTCGGGCAGGCCGGTCGCCACGTCCCCCGCTGTGTGCCGCGTCACGAAGATCTTGGCGCTTTCCGCCGCCCCCAGCGGGGAGAATCCCACGGTGCCGGCGCCGCCGACGGTACAGCTGGTGCCGGAGGTGTTGGCGACGGTGAACGTGCCGTAGACAACGCCCCCCGTGTCGGCGGCGGCCACGGACGAGGTGGCCGAGCCGAGCTGTGCGGCGGCGCAGATGGGCGCGGCCGTCCCGGTGCTGGACGAGGGGTTGGCGCTCACCGTGCCGGCGCCCGGGCTCTTGCTCCCGCCCTCGTTCTTGTGGCCGCCGGGATTCTGGCCCGACGCCTGCCCGGAGGAGCCGCCGGAGGTGCTGGAACCTCCGTCCGGGTTCTTGCCCTGGCTGGTGCCGCCCTGGGCCTGTGAGCTGTTGCCCGCCATGGACGGGTCGACGCCGGAACCGGTGGAGTTCGAGACGTGCACGAGGGCCGGGATGGCGGTGCCGAAGAAGAGGGCGGCGGCGGCCATGCCGACGACGGCCTGGCGCTTGCGGGCCCGGCGGGCGGGCACCGCCTTGCGCAGGTGCTCCAGGGCGCCGTCGCGGGGCTCGACCTCCTGGACCGCCTGGTGCAGCAGGCGGCGCAGCGCCAGTTCGTCCGGGGCGAATCCTTCGGTGGATCCTTCGGTGTCGTGGTCGCCGAGTCCGCCGAGTTGCGCCGCGAGCCCGGCCAGTCCGCCGGATCCTTCGGGGTCGCGCCCCTCGGCGGTCTCGGGGTTCTCGATGCCCGGGCGGTTCTCCGTGCTGTCCGGGTTCTCGGGGTTCTCCCCTCCGGAGGCTCCTCCGGAGTTCCCGTCGAGGCTCGGCCCGGTGGGGCTCTGTTCGTCGGGGCCGTGGTTCACAATTCCGTTCCCAGCGTGCGATTCGTTCGGTTCTTCCCTGCGCGCCCAGGTCGGACCGCGCCGGACTTCCGGCTCGCGCCGCGCGCGTGAGCCGTTTCCGTCGACGTTGTCGCTCATGCCGTTGCCTCCATCGCGATCCGGAGGGCGGCGATGCCGCGGGAGCCGTACGCCTTCACCGAGCCCAGCGAGATGCCGAGCGACTCGGCGACCTGCGCCTCGGTCATGTCCGCGAAGTAGCGCAGGACCAGGACCTCGCGCTGGCGGCGCTGCAGGCCCTTCATCGCCTTGATGAGGGAGTCGCGCTCCAACTGGTCGTAGGCGCCCTCCTCCGCGCTGGCCATGTCCGGCATCGGCTTCGAGAGGAGCTTGAGGCCGAGGATGCGGCGGCGCAGGGCCGAGCGGGAGAGGTTGACGACGGTCTGGCGCAGATACGCCAGGGTCTTCTCGGGGTCACGGACACGTTTGCGCGCCGAGTGGACCCGGATGAACGCCTCCTGGACGACGTCCTCGCAGGAGGCGGTGTCGTCGAGGAGGAGTGCGGCCAGGCCGAGCAGCGAGCGGTAGTGCGCCCGGTAGGTCTCGGTGAGGTGGTCGACCGTCGTTCCGGCCGCGACGGCGTCGTCGACACCGTCGCGCTGGTTCGGGATGCGGGCGGGCTGCGCTGCGGGCATCGGCGCGATCACCGGCATGCCGCCGGGCGCACGGGATCCACGCGGAGGCCGTAGGGCCGTGCCGCGTGCCGCAGAGAAGTCGAGTACCTGAGCCACGCAAGTTGGACACGCTTCCCCCCTCGGGGGTTGTACGCGTCGACCGTCACATTTATGTCAGACGAAACAAACAGTCCACCCACCCGTCTGGTGTCAGGCAGCACAACCGACAGTGCTTCGAACACCCTCATGCCTACCCGCTCTTCCCCTGTGTCACGAATGTCGGGGGCGTCCCCACGCCCCTCATCGCGTCCCCGCGCCCGCTGAAGGGCGTCCGCAAAGACGCTCCCCGCTCACCGCGCGGTTGCGGTGAGCGGGGAGTGAAATCTTCGGATGCGGAGGTGGCTGGATTCAAGTGGTCCCAACCATTAATCCGGCCACATCGCGCACAGTGATCCTACAAACCCCTGCGCCACTGGCCAGCGGATTTACGGCCGGGCGGAGCGGACGGGTCCGGTTCTCACCCGAGGTCCCGCGCCACCAGCTCGGCGATCTGTGCCGTATTGAGGGCCGCTCCCTTGCGCAAATTGTCCCCGCAGACGAACAGTTCGAGCGCCGTCGGGTCGTCCAGCGCCCGCCGCAGCCGCCCCACCCAGGTCGGATCGGTGCCGACCACGTCGGCGGGGGTGGGGAACTCCCCGGCGGCCGGATTGTCGAAGAGGACGACACCCGGGGCCGTGGCGAGGATCTCGCGCGCCTTGTCGACGGTGACCTCGCCCTGGAAGCGGGCGTGGACGGTGAGGGAGTGCGTGGTGACCACGGGAACGCGGACGCAGGTCACGGCGACCGGCAGCGCGGGCTGGCCGAGGATCTTGCGGGTCTCGTCCCGCACCTTCATCTCCTCCGAGGACCAGCCGTCCTCGCGCAGGGACCCGGCCCACGGTACGACGTTCAGCGCGACCGGCTCCGGGAACGGCCCGGTGTTGTCCCCGACGGCCCGGCGCACGTCACCGGGCTTGGTGCCCAGGTCCGTACCGGCCACGAGGGCGAGCTGCTGGCGCAGGGTGTCGACGCCGGCCCGGCCGGCCCCGCTCACCGCCTGGTACGACGACACCACCAGCTCGCGCAGCCCGAACTCGGCGTGCAGCGCGCCCACGGCGACGATCATCGACAGGGTCGTGCAGTTCGGGTTGGCGATGATGCCGCGCGGTCGCCAGCGCACCTTGTGCGGGTTGACCTCGGGGACCACCAGGGGCACCTCGGGGTCCATCCGGAAGGCGCCGGAGTTGTCGACGACCACGACGCCCTTGGCTGCGGCGACCGGCGCCCACTGGGCGGAGACCTCGTCGGGTACGTCGAACATCGCGACGTCGACCCCGTCGAAGGCCTCCTCCGTGAGCGCCACCACCTCGACCTGCTCCCCGCGCACGGCCAGCTTGCGGCCGGCCGAGCGCGGAGAGGCGATCAGGCGGATCTCGCCCCAGATGTCCGCGTGCTGGGACAGGATCTGGAGCATGACCGTGCCGACGGCCCCGGTCGCTCCGACTACGGCGAGCGTCGGACGCACGGTCGCTCCGGTGGTGGCCATCAGCGGCCGGTGCCTCCGTAGACGACGGCTTCGTCGCTGTCGGAGTCCAGGCCGAACGCCGTGTGCACGGCGCGGACGGCCTCGTTGACGTCGTCGGCGCGGGTCACGACCGAGATGCGGATCTCGGAGGTCGAGATCAGCTCGATGTTGACGCCCGCGTCGGACAGGGCGGTGAAGAAGTCGGCGGTGACGCCCGGGTTCGTCTTCATCCCGGCGCCCACCAGCGAGATCTTCCCGATCTGGTCGTCGTAGCGCAGCGATTCGAAGCCGATGCCGCCCTTGTTCTTCTCCAGGGCGTCGATGGCCTTGCGGCCCTCCGCCTTGGGGAGGGTGAAGGAGATGTCCGTGAGACCCGTCGAGGCCGCCGACACGTTCTGCACGATCATGTCGATGTTGACCTGGGCGTCGGAGATCGTCCGGAAGATCACCGCGGCCTCGCCCGGCTTGTCGGGCACGCCGACGACCGTGATCTTGGCCTCGGAGGTGTCGTGCGCGACACCGGAAATGATGGCCTGCTCCACCTTCTGGTCCCCAATCGGCTCACTGCTGACCCACGTGCCCTGAAGTCCGCTGAAGCTGGACCGCACATGGATCGGGATGTTGTATCGGCGGGCGTACTCCACACAGCGGTGGAGCAGCACCTTGGAACCGGAGGCGGCGAGCTCCAGCATGTCCTCGAAGGCGATCCAGTCGATCTTCCTCGCCTTCGGCACCACCCGCGGGTCGGCGGTGAACACACCGTCGACGTCGGTGTAGATCTCGCACACCTCGGCGTCGAGGGCGGCGGCCAGCGCGACGGCGGTGGTGTCGCTGCCACCGCGCCCCAGCGTGGTGATGTCCTTCTTGTCCTGGCTCACACCCTGGAACCCGGCGACGATGGCGATGTTGCCCTCGTCCAACGCCGTACGGATCCGACCGGGCGTGACGTCGATGATCCGCGCTTTGTTGTGGACCGAGTCGGTGATGACGCCTGCCTGGCTGCCGGTGAACGACTGGGCTTCGTGCCCCAGGTTTTTGATCGCCATGGCCAGCAGTGCCATGGAGATCCGCTCTCCGGCGGTCAGCAGCATGTCGAACTCACGCCCGGCGGGCATCGGAGATACCTGCTCGGCGAGATCGATCAGCTCGTCCGTCGTGTCGCCCATCGCGGAAACGACGACGACCACTTGGTGGCCGTTCTTCTTCGCTTCCACGATTCGCTTGGCGACGCGCTTGATGCCCTCGGCATCGGCTACGGAGGAGCCTCCGTACTTCTGCACGACAAGGCCCACGTGCGCTCCTCGCTCAGTCCTGGTGTGTCGGCTCAGTTTAACGAGCACCCGAAATTCGCTTCCGCGGTATCGCATGGTGAGATCCGGAAGCTTCGGACGCCCAGGTCAGCGCATGCCCACTGAAGGGGTGCGGGAAAAGTGCCGAGCGTCACAGGTGGCGCCTGTGAATTAAGTTTCAAGCACTAAGGTGCGCGATGTGCGCGTACTTCTGGTGGAAGACGATGAACCCGTGGCCGAGTCGCTGCGACGCGGACTGCTGCGCTACGGCTTCGAGGTCGACTGGGTCACCACGGGCGGGGCGGCACTGAGCCACAAGGACCCCTACGACGTCGTCCTCCTCGACCTGGGCCTGCCCGACACCGACGGCCTCGACGTGTGCAAGGCGCTGCGCGCCCGCGGCGACGTCCCGATCATCGTGATCAGCGCGCGCAGCGACGAGACGGACCGGGTGGTCGGCCTGGAGCTGGGCGCCGACGACTATGTGTCG
This sequence comes from Streptomyces sp. NPDC050549, assembly GCF_040655035.1. Classification (NCBI taxonomy): domain Bacteria; kingdom Bacillati; phylum Actinomycetota; class Actinomycetes; order Kitasatosporales; family Streptomycetaceae; genus Streptomyces; species Streptomyces sp. NPDC050549. The sequence goes on along the minus strand of NZ_JBFAJD010000025.1, from coordinate 105,532 downwards.
AAGCCGTTCGGTGTCCGCGAGGTCATCGCCCGCATAAGGGCGGTGATGCGCCGCGCACAGCCCCGCGCGGCTGCCGAGGCCGCGGGACCCGACGCCTACGGCACCCGCCTCACCATCGACCGCAAGGCCGCCCGCGTCCGCCTCGACGGCGAGGAGGTGCCCCTGGCCCCCAAGGAGTACGACCTGCTGTCGTTCCTCACCGAGGAGCCCGGGGCGCTGATGTCGCGCGAGCAGATCATGGAAGCGGTCTGGGACGCGAACTGGTTCGGCCCGACGAAGACGCTCGACGTCCATGTGGCCGCGCTGCGAAGGAAGTTGGCGGGCGCGATCACGATCGAGGCGGTGCGGGGGGTCGGATTCCGCCTGGAGATCGCCGACGGGCCTTCGGCCTCATGATCCGGCAGCTGATCGTCAGCTACGTCCTGCTCGTCGCCGTGGCGCTGACGGCGTTCACCGTGCCGGTCGCCTTCACGCTGACCGCCCAGCTCCGGGGCGACACCGAGCAGTCGGTGCGGCGCGAGGCAAAGACGATGGCGTTGCTGCTGAGCGGCGACGCCGCCTCGCGCGCCGCGCTGGACCGCATGGTGGTGGCGTACGCACAGGAGACGCCCGGCACGGCCGAGGTACTGCCCGCCGCTCGGGCGAAGACGGCGACGCACTGGGGCGACGGGGCACTGGAGGTGACGGAGCCGGCGAAACGCGACGGCCGGACGGTAGGCGCCGTACGCATCTCGTATCCGACCTCGGACCTGACCCGGCGGCTCTGGCAGATCTGGGGCTTCCGGGCGATCCTCGCTCTCGCGGTCCTGGCGGTGGCGGCCGGCTTGGGAGCGCTGGTGGCCCGCCGCCTCACTCGCCCTCTCCGCCAACTCAACGACATGGCCAGCAAGTTCAGCGACGGCGACCTGACGGCCCGCTCCCCCGTGACGGGCCCGCACGAGACGCAGACACTCGCCCGCACGCTCAACCAGGGCGCCGAACGCCTCGACACCCTCATCGCCTCGCAGCGCATCTTCGTGGCCGACGCCTCCCATCAACTCCGCACCCCGCTCACGGCGTTGAGACTCTCGCTGGACAACATCGCGGACGGAGTGGACGACGAGTTCGTACGGGAGGACGTCGATCAGGCGACGGCCGAAGTGGTCCGCATGAGCCGCCTCGTCAACGGCCTGCTGGTGCTGGCGCGGGCCGAGGCGAAGGTGACGGCGGCGGAACCGCTGCCGCTGCGGGAGATCGTGGCCGAACGCCTCTCGGTGTGGAGACCGGCCGCCGACGAGCGCGGTGTCCACATCGCGCTCAGGGGGAGTGTCGTCGACGGCCGGCCGCTTGTGCTGGCCAGTCCCGGTCATCTCGAACAGGTCCTGGACAACGTGCTGTCGAACGCCCTGGAGGTGTCGCCGGACGGCGCGACGATCACTGTGCGCTCCGAATCCCGGGGCGACGAGGTCGAGTTGACGGTGGTGGACGAGGGCCCTGGCATGTCCGACGCGGACAAGTCCCGCGCCTTCGACCGCTTCTGGCGCGGCCAGGGCCTCACCGGGCGCTCCGGGTCGGGCCTGGGCCTGGCCGTCGTACGCCAGTTGGTGACGGACGACGGCGGGACGGTGGCCCTGCGGGACGCTCCCGGAAGCGGACTGTCGGTCGTCATCACCCTTCGGGCATCACCGAGGAGTGGTGGTTGACGATCAGCCACTTGCCGCCGCGCTTCTCGTACTCGTAGGTGTAACGGGCTTCCACGACACGCTTCTTGCCGGTCTCCGGGTCGGTGAGCGTGAACTCGTAAATGCCCGTGTCTATCGCGGAGTTGTTGTCGAGCACATTCACGATCGTCTCGATCTTCTTCCCGGCCGGCTTGTTCGGCAGGAAGTGCTCGAAGTAGTCGACGATCTCGGCGCGGTCGGTGCGGATCTTGTTGGAGACGGTCGGCAGGAGTACGGCGTCCGGCGCGTACCGGTTCGCGACCTTCTTCGGGTCACCGGTCCGCAGCGCGGCGTTCCAGCCGTCGAAGAGGGCGGCGATCTGCTTCTTGGAGGGCTTGGCATCGTGCTGGGGACCGGCGGTCGCGGCGACGGTGCCGAGGGTGCCGAGGGCCAGGGCGGTCGTGACGGTGACGACGGCTGCGCGCTTGCTGATGGACCGGCGGGTCATCTCAACTCCAGTTGTACTGGTGTCTTCTGGGATGACTCCAGACTGGCTTTCGGCCGGTTAGCGCCCGTGCAGCGGACGTACAGGGGCGGGGAAGGGCTGCTCCAATCAACGCACCGCGTCCGCCTGACCACGGTCCCGGACGAGACTGACACCGGCACCCAGCGACACGACCCCCATCCCGACGGCGGTCATCACGCCCTGCGTTCCGTCGACCACGAAGGGTGCTACCGCGGCGACGGCCAGGTTGAAGAGGAAGAGGAACCAGAGGACGGGCTTGGAGGAGAGGAAGTTCTTCATGCGTCCAACGTTCCCGTTCCCGGGGTGCCGCAACGAGGGAGCCCAGTCCCGGAGCGAGGGTGTAGCGGGCTACACCCTGGCCCCTGAATGATGTTGGTCCATGACGACCGACATACTGCTCGGCGGAATCGTCCTGCTGGGCTCGTCCGTCCAGTGGCTCACCGGCATGGGCTTCGCCCTGGTCGCCGTACCGGCCCTCGTACTCCTCCTCGGCCCGACGCAAGGCGTCGTCCTCGCCAACTGCGCCGCTGGAGCGATCAGTGTCGTGGGCCTGGCGGGCGGCTGGCGCCGGGTACGGGCCCGCGCGATGGTCCCGCTGTGCGCGGCGGCGGTCTGCACAGTGCCGGCCGGGGCGTGGATGACGCGCCAACTGCCACCGCCTGTACTGCTGTTGGTGATGGGCGGGTTGGTGACGGTCGCCGTGTTGCTGGTGATGCGGGGAGTGCGGGTGACGGCGCTACGGGGGACGAAGGGGGCCGTCGCGGCCGGTGCGGCGGGCGGTTTCATGAACGCGGCGGCGGGCGTGGGCGGACCGCCGATCTCCCTCTACGCGGTCAACGCGGGCTGGACGGTACGGGAGTTCGTCCCCAACGCCCAGTTCTACGGCGTCGTCGTCAACGCGTTCTCGGTGGCGGCGAACGGGGTGCCGTCGTTGAGTGGGGCGCGGTGGGTGGCGGTCGCCGCGGCGATGGTCGTGGGCGGGGTGATCGGCCGGGGGCTGGCGGGGCGCATACCCGAACCGCGGGCGCGGGCACTGGTGTTGACGCTGGCGTTGGCGGGCGGGGTTACGGCGGTGGGGAAGGGGGTGTGGGGGTTGTGATCCCCAACACCCCCACACCGAGGACTACTTGACCGGCCGGATCCCCAACGGCCCCGCGATCTCCTCCGCCATCACCGCGCCCGCCTCGAACTCCAGCGTCTCGTCGCCCATGACGCTCTGGTCCGTGTCCAGGCCGTCGAGTTCCGCGAGGGGCTGGTTGAGGCGGACGTGAGCCACCACCGACTGCAACGCACGCAGCGTCGCCGACGCCGTGGAGCCCCAGTTGGAGAAGTACGAGAACTGCCACCACCACAGGGCCTCCGTGGTGCGGCCCGCGCGGTAGTGGGCCATTCCGTGGCGGAGGTCGGTGATGAGGTCGGCGAGGTCGTCGGAGATGCGGGCCGGGACCGGGGGCTTGCGCGGCTCGTAGGGGTCGAAGACCTCCGAGTAGACGTCGATCGGCTCCAGCATCACCGCGAAGCGCTCGCGGAGTTCGTCCACATCCGGCTCCGGGCCCAGGTCGGGCTCGTAGCGCTCGTCGGGGACGATGTCCTCGTGCGCGCCCAACCGGCCGCCCGCCAGCAGGAGTTGGGAGACCTCCAGGAGGAGGAAGGGGACCGCGGAGTCGGGGTCCTCGCCCTTCGCTACCTCCGACACGGCCACCAGGAAGCTCTCGACCTGGTCCGCGATCTGGACCGCGAAGTCGTCCGGGTCCTGCGCGGTGGCATGCAGTGTGGCGTCAGACATCTAGGAGTCGTCTCCCCTCGAAGGCGCGGCCGAGGGTCACCTCGTCCGCGTATTCCAGGTCTCCGCCCACCGGGAGGCCGCTGGCCAGGCGGGTGACCTTGAGGCCCATGGGCTTGATCATGCGGGCGAGGTACGTGGCCGTGGCCTCGCCTTCCAGATTCGGGTCCGTGGCAAGGATCAGCTCCGTGACCGTACCGTCGGCCAACCGCGCGAGAAGTTCTCGTATACGCAGGTCGTCCGGTCCGACACCTTCGATCGGGCTGATCGCGCCGCCGAGGACGTGGTATTTGCCCCGAAACTCGCGCGTGCGTTCGACGGCCACCACGTCCTTCGGCTCCTCGACCACGCAGATCACCGAGAGGTCGCGGCGCGGGTCGCGGCAGATGCCGCACAGCTCTTCCTGCGCAACGTTTCCGCAGGTCGCGCAGAAGCGAACCTTCGCCTTGACCTCCATCAGGCACTGCGCGAGCCGGCGGACGTCCGTCGGCTCCGCCTGCAGGATGTGGAAGGCGATCCGCTGCGCGCTCTTGGGACCGACGCCGGGGAGCCGCCCCAACTCGTCGATGAGGTCCTGGACCACGCCCTCGTACAACGGACTGCCTGCCTTCCTCGGGATCGTGCGGGAGGTACGTACGTACCGTAGTTGGCCGCGGCCTGTCTTAGAAAGGCAGACCGGGGATACCGCTGCCGCCGCCCAGCCCCTGCGCGAGCGGGCCGAGCTTCTGCTGCTGGAGGGTCTGCGCGTTCTCGTTGGCCGCCTGGACGGCCGCGACGATCAGGTCCGCGAGGGTCTCCGTGTCGTCCGGGTCGACCGCCTTCGGGTCGATCTTCAGCGCGCGCAGCTCGCCGGCGCCGGTGACGGTGGCCTTGACCAGGCCGCCGCCGGCCTGTCCGTCGACCTCGGTCCGCGCCAGCTCCTCCTGCGCGTTCGCCAGGTCCTGCTGCATCTTCTGGGCCTGCTGCAGCAGCTGCTGCATATTGGGCTGGCCACCACCGGGAATCACGATCAGCTCCTGGTTTCGTACGGCTGTCAGTCAGGGGTACGGCTGTCCGGGCGAGGTTTTCGCCCCGCTCGGCACGAGCCTACGTGGTCCGAGCAGTCATCGCTTCAGCACTCTTTCGAGTGAGTCCTTACCGCGTCCTATACCTGATCAAGACCCACTTCCGGGCGGAAAAGAGGTGAAACCGGAGCCTTCGCCACCCATTGGGCGGTAGGAAGGATCCGGCACATCAGCATCAGGTGTCACACAACGTAAGGGAGTGCCGGGTGGGTCAGCCGGAGATTCAACCCGAGGGTGGCGATCTGGCCGGGCGGGCGTTTCCGCTCGGGGACTGGGGCGAGCCCGCGGCCCGGCTGGACGAGCTGTACCGGTGGGTCGAGCACGGGGCGCTGGAGACGGCGGCGTGGTACCTCGCGGACCGGGTGTGGAAGCGGCGCGGGGCGCGGGTGCTGCGCACGGGCGCCGTGCTGGGCGCGGTCGTCGGGGCGGCGCTGCCGCTGCTCGACCTCACCGGGGTGGCGGCCGGGCTGGCCGCCTGGGGCTATCTGGCGCTGCTGCTCGGGGCGGCGTGCGTGGCCGGGGACCGGCTCTTCGGGATGACGTCCGGGTGGATGAGGGACGTGGCTACGGCGCAGGCGGTGCAGCGGCGTCTTCAGGTACTCCAGTTCGACTGGGCGTCGGAGGGCGTGCGGGAGGTGCTGGGGCCGGCCGACGGGACGGCGAGCGAGGCCGCTGACCGGTGTCTGGGGGTGCTGCGGCGCTTCTCGGAGGACGTGACGGAGCTGGTGCGGATGGAGACGGCCGACTGGATGGTGGAGTTCCGGACGGGCTCGGCGCCGCTGGGCATCCAGTCGACGGTGGCCGGCGGGGGGCGGCAGGAGGGTGCGGTCGTACACGGCAGGTTCCCGATGCCACCGGGCCCGGGCGGACCGGGCGGCGGCAGCCGGCCGAACATGCCGCGGCAGCGGCCGCCCGAGCCGCGGTGAAGTGAGCGGGGGCGCACAGACGCGGGCGCCGGACCTCACGGGATCAGCCGGAACCGGCCGGAACCAGGTACGAGCGTGGCGTCGGACATGCCCGGCACCTCGTCGAAGAGGCCGAGGCGTCTGTTCGCCCGGCCCGAACGGACGTCGTCGCCAATGGGGGTGTCCATCTGGACGCGGTAGCCGATCCTCCCCCACTGCCTTAAAGGCGTGGGAGGTGCCCCCAGCGGCGCGGCGTCCGGCGTTCGTACCAGACCATCACACCGGACGCGACGATACCGAGCACCGCGGTGCCCACGGCGACGACGTTCTCCGCGCTCAGCCACTCCACTGCGGGCCCCCGCTCCCCAGCCGGATCGTGGGGTCACGGTACGGGCGGCCCCGGAAAACCCGCAGGGGCTGTCGGCCGAAGTTCCGGTGACGTTCAACCAGCCCTGGAGCAAAGGGACTTCAGCCCGACTTCGTGTACGTCAGCTTCTCGCCGTTGCCGGTGTTCACCCGCTGGAGCGTGCCGTCCGACAGCAGGGTGACCTCGCTGGCCGCGCCCGGGCTGCAGGACGACAGCGGCTGTCCCGAGGTGACGGTGGAGGCACCGATCCGCAACGGGCCTTCGCTGCCCGGCCGTTGGGTGAGGTCGGCGCTGAACACGCAGTGGTAGCCGGGGCCGTCCGCGACCAGCTTCAGTACGGGGTCCCCCACCTTCCCCTGCCTGATGGTGAGTTGGCGGGTGTTGTGGCCGGTGGAGTTGTCGATGGACGCGTTCCAGGTGCCGAGATAGCCGCTCGGTACGGCGTCGGCCCCGGACGGTGTCGCGGAGGCCGACGCCGAGCCGGTCGGCGACGGCCGACCGGTGGTCGGACCCGGCGTGGTGGGCGCGGCGCTGGTGGCCCGGCCGCCCGAACCGGTCGCCGTACGGCTGCCGTTGCCGCCGCCCTTCATCAGCGCGTACACCGAACCGCCCGCCCCCAGCGCGACGACCAGCGCGACCACGACGAGCAGCGCGGTCGACCGCTTGCTGCGGCGCGGCTCCTGGGGCTCCAGGTAGGGGCCCGGACCGTAGGGCGGGGTGGAGCCGAGGCCGGGGTTGTGGGGGTAGGGGTTGTACGGCACCTGCCCGCCCCAGCCGACGAGCTGCCGGGCGGGGAGCTGGGGGTAGCCGTAGTCGGCGGCGGGCGGGGCGGGCTGTGCCGGCTGTTGCGGATAGCCGTAGCCGGGGGCGGGCTGTGGGTGTTGCTGCGGGCGGCCGTAGGCCGGGTGTGGGGTCGGCGGGGGCGGTGTCCCGGTGGTTCCGGGCCGGGTCTCGACCACCGTCGGGAGGTGGGTGGTCGGCGCGCCGTCGTCCGCCGTCGCGGGCGGCGGCGGGGAGGAGTCGTCGGAGGCCGGGGCGTGTTCGGGGGAGGCTTCGGGGACGGCGGGGTGCTCTACGGCGACGGGGACGGGCTCCGCGGACACGGGTGCGGGGGGTGCGGAGGCGGGGGATGCGGACGCGGGTGCAGGAGGTGCGGACGCGGGTGCAGGAGGTGCGGACGCGGGTGCGGGGGATGCGGACGCGGGTGCGGGGGATGCGGACGCGGGGGATGCGGACGCGGGTGCAGGAGGTGCGGACGCGGGTGCGGGGGATGCAGGTGTGGCGGGTGCGGGAGGTGTGTCAGGCGTGGCTTCCTGAGCCGCCTCCAGAGCCAGGGGCTCGGAAGCCCGAGCCTGAAGGGCCCGCACCACCGGAGTGCCCTTCTCCAACGGGACCCGCCCGGCGGAGGCCTTGTCGCCACCGGCCTTCTCCAGCTCCGCCGTCTGCGGATCCTCCGTGTCGAGCAACCGCACCGCGTGCCGCCCGAGTTGGGCGACCAGGCCGCTCGGCAGCCAGGGTTCGCGGGAGCGGCCCCCGGAGACCGTGTCCTCCGCGCCCGTGCGGTCGAGGATGTGGTCCAGGGTGGGCCGGGTGGCCGGGTCCTTGCGCAGGCAGTCGCGGACCAGTTCGGCGATGCCCTCGGGGACGCCCGTCAGGTCGGGCTCCTCCTGGGCGATGCGGAACATCAGCGCGTGGACCCCGCTGCCGGCGCTGCCGAAGGGGAGGGTGCCGGTCGCGGCGTAGGCGAGGACGGAACCGAGGCAGAAGACGTCGCACGCGGGGGTGATGCGGTCGCCCCGCACCTGTTCCGGCGCCATGAAACCGGGCGAACCGACGAGCGAGCCGGTGCGGGTGAGCCCGTCCCCGGCCTGGGTCTCCAGGGCCCGCGCTATGCCGAAGTCGATGACGCGGGGGCCGTCGATGGTGACCAGCACGTTGGACGGTTTGAGGTCGCGGTGGACGATGCCGGCGGCGTGGATGTCCTGGAGCGCGTGCGCGAGCCCGGCCGCGAGGATGCGCACCGAACGCTCCGGCAGTGCCCCGTGGTCGCGGCCGACGACCTGTTGCAGGGTGGGCCCGGCGACGTACCCGGTGGCCACCCACGGCACCGCTGCCTCGGTGTCGGCGTCCAGGACGGGCGCGGTCCAGTGCCCGCCGACCTGCCGCGCGGCCTGCACCTCCTGCCGGAAGCGGGCGCGGAACTCCTCCTGCGCGGCCAGGTCCTCCCGCACCAGCTTGACGGCGACCGTGCGCCCCCGGTCCGACCGGGCCAGGTACACGTGCCCCATGCCCCCGGCGCCGAGCCGGCCCAACAGCCGATACGCCCCGATCCGCTGCGGATCGGCCGCCCCCAGTTTCTCCACGACCGCGCCGCCTCCCCTGAAATCCCCGGTCACACCCCGGTCACACCCCTGCGCTCCGCGACAGACCGAGAATAGTGCGGCGAATCGACGGGACGGCCGGAGCGGTGTCTACGGTTCCGTAACGGGAGACCGGCCCCAGCCGTGCACCGGACATCCCGCGCCGGACACCCACCCTGGACAACCTGTCGCGGAAACCCGCCGACCGCAGACAGACCGCCGATACCTTTTCCGCATCGCGGACATTTACGCTCGCCGCCATGACCCCTCAGCCCAACCCCCAGGCCGGCGCCGCCGTGAAGGCCGCGGACCGTGCGCATGTGTTCCACTCCTGGTCCGCGCAGGAGCTCATCGACCCGCTCGCCGTGGCCGGCGCGGAGGGGTCGTACTTCTGGGACTACGACGGCAGGCGCTACCTGGACTTCACCAGTGGGCTCGTCTACACGAACATCGGCTACCAGCACCCGAAGGTCGTCGCCGCGATCCAGGAGCAGGCCGCGACCCTCACCACCTTCGCGCCCGCCTTCGCGATCGAGTCCCGGTCGGAGGCGGCCCGGCTGATCGCCGAGCGGACGCCGGGGGACCTGGACAAGATCTTCTTCACCAATGGCGGCGCCGACGCCATCGAGCACGCCGTGCGCATGGCGCGGCTGCACACCGGGCGGCCGAAGGTGCTCTCCGCGTACCGCTCGTACCACGGCGGTACGCAGCAGGCGATCAACCTCACCGGGGATCCGCGCCGTTGGGCCAGCGACGGTGCCGCCGCCGGGGTCGTGCACTTCTGGGCGCCCTTCCTGTACCGGTCCCGTTTCTATGCCGAGACCGAGGCGCAGGAGTGCGAGCGCGCGCTCGAACACCTGGAGACGACGATCGCCTTCGAGGGGCCGGCCACGATCGCCGCGATCGTGCTGGAGACCGTGCCGGGGACGGCCGGGATCATGGTGCCGCCGCCGGGCTATCTCGCCGGGGTGCGTGAGATCTGCGACAAGTACGGCATCGTCTTCGTCCTCGACGAGGTGATGGCCGGGTTCGGGCGGACCGGTGAGTGGTTCGCGGCCGACCTGTCCGGCGTCGTACCGGACCTGATGACCTTCGCCAAGGGCGTGAACAGCGGATACGTGCCGCTCGGCGGGGTGGCCATCTCCGGCGCGATCGCGGACACCTTCGGCAAGCGGGCCTACCCGGGCGGCCTGACGTACTCCGGGCATCCGCTGGCCTGCGCCGCGGCCGTCGCGACGATCAACGTCATGGCGGAGGAGGGCGTCGTGGAGAACGCGAAGCACCTCGGTACGACCGTCGTGGAGCCCGCGCTGCGCGCGCTGGCCGAGCGGCACCCGAGTGTCGGCGAGGTGAGGGGCGTCGGGATGTTCTGGGCGCTTGAGCTGGTGAAGGACCGGGAGACGCGCGAGCCGCTGGTGCCGTACAACGCGGCGGGTGAGGCCAACGCGGCGATGGCCGCTTTCGGGGCCGCCGCCAGGCAGCAGGGGCTGTGGCCGTTCGTCAACATGAACCGCACGCACGTCGTCCCGCCGCTCAACGTGAGCGAGGCCGAACTGAAGGAGGGCCTCGCCGCTCTGGACACGGCGCTGTCCGTGGCGGACGAATTCACGTCGTAGTACGCCGTCGAATTCACCTCGTAGTACCCGGAATGGGCGGGTCCGTTCCTCTGGTGCCCGGATACGGGCAGGGCGGGAACCCGAACGCGTAAGGTGACGTGCTCGTAGACATATACGAGTACGCCATCGAACGCGACGAGGGAGACGCTCCGACGATGCCCGGAAGCAGCGGCAACGGCGCCGTGACCCGCAGCACCCTGCGGCAGCAGATCGCCGACGCGCTTCGCGACGAGGTCCTGGCCGGCCGGCTCCAGCCCGGCCAGGAATTCACGGTGAAGGAGATCGCCGAGCAGTACGGCGTCTCCGCGACCCCGGTCCGGGAAGCCCTCGTCGATCTCTCCGCGCAGGGACTCCTGGAGGCCGACCAGCACCGCGGCTTCCGCGTCCACGAGTACTCGGTGGCCGACCACCGCGGCATGATCGAGGCCCGCGCACTGGTCACCGAGGGCATGTTCCTGGCGCTGGCCGGCGGCCACCCCGTCTTCGACCGCACCGACGACCCGCGCACGGTCGCCGCGCTCGCCGGGGTCCGCCGCCGTGGCGAGGAGGCGCAGCGCGCCGCCGAGGCCGGTGACCTCACCGTGCTGATCGGCTACGACCTGCGGTACTGGCGCGAGCTGAGCACCATGTTCGGCAACCCCTACCTCGGCGACTTCCTGCACCGGCTGCGCGTCCAGTCCTGGGTCTGCACGGTGCAGCATCTGCGCCGACTGACCGATCTGCGCGGGCAGTTGTGGTCCGAGCACACCGAACTGGTCGACGCCCTGGCGCGCCGCGACACCCCGGCCGCGCGCGCGATCGTCCTGGCGTACAACAAGCACTCCCTCGACCTCATCGAGCGGCTGGCCGCCCGGTGACCGGACCGGAAAGGGCCGCTCCGGCCGTGGACCCCAGTGTCGTCGTCGTGGACCTCAGTGTCGTCGTGCCCGCCTACAACGAGGAACAGCGGCTCGGGCCGACGCTCGACGCGATCACCACGTATCTGAGCGACAACGAGGGCCGCTTCGGCGACTGGGAGATCGTCGTCGCCGACGACGGCTCCGACGACGGGACGAGGGAGGTCGTCACCTCCCGCTCTCTGGACAATCCCCGTGTGCAGTTGGTCACCAGCCCCCGCAACCGCGGCAAGGGCCACGCCCTGCGCCTCGGGGTCGCCGCCTCGCGCGGGCGCCGGGTCCTGGTCACGGACGCCGATCTGGCCGCGCCCATCGAGGAGTTGGAGAAACTCGACAAGGAGCTGAGCGAGGGCCGTGCGGCGGCGATCGGCTCCCGGGCCGCGCCGGGCGCGACCATCGAGAGCCACCAGCACCCGGTCCGTGAACTCCTGGGCCGCGCGGGCAACTTCCTCATACGGCAGGCCGCGGTCCCCGGCATACGCGACACCCAGTGCGGCTTCAAGCTCTTCGAGGGCGACCGCGCCCGCGAGGCCTTCGCCGCCTCCCGCATCAACGGCTGGGGCATCGACGTGGAAGTCCTCCAGCACTTCCGCCGCGCCGACTGGGACGTCGCCGAGGTCCCGGTGCGCTGGGCCCACCAGTCCGGTTCGAAGGTACGGCCCCTGGACTACGCCCGGGTCCTCACCGAACTCGCCCGCCTGCGCGCCCGCTCCCTGCGCCCGGTGGACGTGCTGGTCCCCGTCCTCTTCCTCCTCATGTCGGTCGCCCTCTACTCGGGCCGCTTCTTCGGCCCGAACCACCGCTACCTGGAGGACTCCCTCCAGGACCAGAACCAGTGGGAGTGGTTCTTCGCGGTCACCGCCGACAACGTGGCCCACCTCCACAACCCGTTCTTCTCCAACCTCCAGGGCTTCCCCGACGGCGTGAACCTCATGGCCAACACGGTCATGCTCGGCCTGTCGGTCCCCTTCGCGCCCCTCACCCTGCTGGCAGGACCCGCGGTCTCCCTCAGCGTCTGCATGGCGCTCGGCCTCGCGGCCACGGCCGCCGCCTGGTACTGGCTGATCGTGAAGCGGGTCGTACGGCAACGGGCCGCGGCCTTCGTCGGCGCCTCGCTCGCGGCCTTCGCCCCGCCGATGGTCAGCCACGCCAACGCGCACCCCAACTTCGTCATCCTCTTCATGATCCCGCTGATCATCGACCGCGCCCTGCGCCTGTGCGCGGGCACCCGGGTGGTCCGCGACGGCGTCGTGCTCGGCGTGATGGCGGCCTACCAGATCTTCCTCGGCGAGGAGCCCCTGCTCCTGGCGTCGATCGGCATGGTCCTGTTCGCCGCGTCCTACGGCGTCCTCGACAGGGAGGTCGTCCGGGCGTCCTGGCGCCCCCTGCTCAAGGGCCTGGGCATCGCGGCGCTGGTCTGCGCCCCGATCATCCTGATCCCGCTCTACTACCAGTTCGCGGGCCCGCAGAGCTACAAGAGCGTCCTGCACGGCGACAACGCGGGCAACAGCCCCCTCGCGCTCCTCTCCTTCGCCGAACGCTCCCTGATGGCGGGCGACGAGATCCGCGCCAACTCCCTCTCCCTCAACCCCACCGAACAGAACGCCTTCTACGGCTGGCCGCTGGTCGCCCTCGCCTTCGCCATCGTCGTACGACTGTGGGAACACGCCCTGGTCAAGGCGCTGGCCTTCACGGCGATCGCGGCGGCGATCCTGTCGATGGGCCCCAAGATCCGCATCCCGCTCACCGACACGATCTACCCCGGCCCCTGGGCCCTGCTCGCCCACAAGCCGCTCTTCGAGTCGGTGATCGAGGGCCGGGTGGCGATGATCTGCGCACCCGCGCTGGGCATGCTGGTCGCACTCGCGGTCGAACGGCTGGCGGCGACACGCGAGTTGGGCACGCAGTACGTGGGCCTGCTCGCCGTATGCCTGGCGCTGCTCCCCCTCGTCCCCGCACCGCTCAAGGCGGTCGACCGGGCCGCGGTCCCCGCCTTCTTCACCGACGGCACCTACAAGTCGTACGTCCGCGCCGGCGAATCCCTCGTCCCGATCCCGCTCGCCGACCCCGGCGCGGCGGAGGCACTGCACTGGCAGACGGCCTCCGGCCTCGGCTTCAAGATGCCCGGCGGCTACTTCAACGGCCCCTACGGCGCCGACCGCATCGGCATCTACGGCGCCTCGCCCCGCTACACCTCCAACATGCTGCGTGACGTCCGCTACACCGGAGTCATCCCCACCATCGGCAAGAACTGGCAGGCGCAGGCAAAGGCCGACTTCGCGTACTGGCACGCCGGCGCCCTGGTGATCGCGCCGCAGCCCAACGACGACAAGCTCCGCACAGCTGTGGAAAAGCTGGTCGGCAAACCTGGTAAGCGGGTGGACGGCGTGTGGGTATGGGACCTGCACGAGGGGAGCTGACCCGGGCCGCACCGACTACTCTTCCCCCTACTCTTGCCTGACCACCATGCGAGATCCACGCTGCGCAGCGAGTAACCGAGGAGCCCTCTTTTGGCCTGTGACCTGTGGCTGGTCCCGCTCGTCGACGTGTTGTGCCACACCCCTGACAATCCGTTCGCCGACGAACTCGCGCTCTACAACTCGCTGCTGGCCGAGGCCGGGCTCCCCCCGGTGCCGGTGTACCAGTACATGCCGGGACTGTCCGGGGAGGTCGCCCCGGTCGCGGGCTTCGACTACGACGCGCTGCACTTCCTGCGCCGGGCCTACCTCCTCCAGGTCTGCGGGCTCCCGGTGACCCCGGTGGACGACCTGGGCGGCGACTACGAACAGCTCCTGGAGATGTTCGAGACCACGGCCCAGCAGTCCCACCTGGTCTGGCACTACGACCACGCGGGCGCCTACGTCCCGGTCGACTTCCCGCACCCGCTCGCGAACGACGAACTCCTCGCCGGCGGCGGCCCCTTGGGCTCCTCCCAGACCCTCCTGCGCGAGCTGGAGTTCGTGGCCCCGACGATCGGCATCGACCCGGCGAACCCACCGACGGCACCACAACCCCCCGCCGCTCCCACGGAGTTGGAGGAACCGGCCGTCGCCGCGCCGTACGACACCAGCCCCTTCGCGCGTGAACGGCACGTGTGGCTCGGGCTGCACGCGGCGGCGACGCGCAGCCTGGCCCAGGGCTCGATGATCGTGTTCAGCTAACGCTGCATGCGGATGGTCCTCGGCGGTGTCCTGACCCTTGCCAAGATCCAGGGGACACCGCAGGAGTGAGGGCCTAGCGGATCTTGCCGAGACCCGTCTGGACGTCCTCCGCGTTCATCACCGGGGTCCAGGTCAGCTCGGCACCCAGGTTGAGGAAGAACGGCTCACTGATCGACGGAATGTCGGAGGGGTCCTTCAGATCGAAGAACAGGAACGCGGTGCGCTTGCCGCCGTCGGCGGTGAAGTAGGCAGCCTCGGGCTTGATCTGCTCCAGGGACTCCTCCATCAGCTTCCCGAGGGTCCCGTTGCGGATGGCCTCGTTCCCCTTCTCCGTGTCCATGGACGCTTTCAGCATCATGCGCATCGCAGTCACCTTCTCCTGGTCGGCGTGCGCGGAGCGGACCACTTCAGGATATGCCCGGACAAAGGGGGCGTCCCGGTGAGGGCGCCCCCTTTGCCGTTCACCTCTGACGCGGCAACCTGATCGTCCGTACAAGGGGCATGTCCGCGTACGCGCCCGGGTCGGCGGTCACCACGTGCCGCCCGTCCGGCCAGTCGACGGTCGGCCGGGACAGATGGACCGCATGGCCGAGCCGCCACTCCACCCCGTTCCGCAGCAGCGCCCCCACGGTGGACGCGCCGGAGAAGTCCAACTCGACGATCTCCACGGCGGGCAACGCCCCGATGTGCTCGGCAAGCCCCTTGCGCATACCGTCGGCGGCGGCCAGGCAGAGCGCCGGCACATAGACGTGCCGGGTGGGCCCGTGCTCGGTGTTCGCCACGAACTGCGAGGCGAGCGAATTCCCCGAACCGAGCGCCAGCAGAGCGGACTCGTCGAAGACGACACCGGTCGAACCGGCCTTCGCCCCGCTCACAGACTGTCCACGGGCCGGCCGGCCTCAAGGTCCTGCCAGACCTTCTCCGCCCGATCGTGATCCTCGCCGGTGAGCGTCACCCCGAAGTGCGTCTCGCAGTACGCCTTGGTCTCCTCGTACCGCTTCCGCAGTTCCTCCTGCGTGGGCGTGGCCCCCGCCAGTTCGGCGATGAGATCCCGCATGGTCATCCCGCGCTCACGCGCCAGCACCATGAGGCGGTCACGGACAGCGGGGTCGACCTTGACGGTGGTGTCAGCCATGACGGCAGTATACCGTCGGTATACCGTTTCGGTCCTGTCAAGCAACGCGGTCATCGCATTCCTTCCGGTTGGGCAACCCGACTGCACGGACGTGCGGCCGGGAGTCTGAGGGGGAGGCGGTTACGCGAGCGCGGGGCGCCCCCGCAACAAGGCGCGGGCGAGTGCGCCTCCGCGCTGGGCGGCCTCGCGGTAGCCGGAGGCGCCGGGTTTACGGGGTTCGACGTGGACGGTGGTGACCGGCATGGCGTCGGGGGCCGCCGGACACTTTCGGCGCAGGCGGTTCTCGACGATGGCGGCGGCCGAGTACATCCGTCGCGGCAGACCGTCCGTCAGGGCGGCACGCACCTGAACACTCGTCGCACCCCGGTCCCACCACTCCTCGACCAGCGGCGCGAGTTTCAGCGCCTCGGCGGCACCGAGCGTGAGCCGCGGTTCGGTTCGCCCGAGTGACCCGAGCAACTTCACGGCAAGCGCGGTGCGCTCGCTCAACTCGGCCTGCGGCGGCGGGGAGGGAGGTTCTTGTTCCCTGGTCTTTTCTCCCGAAGGGAGAGCGCCCGACGGCGCGACGGCCGACTCGCCGGAGGCCAGGTTCTCGACTTTTTCTTCTTCACCCGCAGGCGGCTCGTCCTCGTACGGAGTGTCGAAAACCTCGTACACGGTGAAGAGTTGGCCGCTCTCCGGGTTCTTGTGCACCACGCGCCGCAGATACCGCGAATCCTCCAGCTCATGCAGGGCGGCGGCGATCCGCGACCGCCCCTCCTTGCGCTGATCGGCAAGCGTGCGGATGGTGACGCGGGCCTCGTTCGGGAGGCTCAGGAGGTACGTCAGTACGCCTACCGCGCACCACGAGATGCTCCGGTCGCGGAGAAGGGCGTTGGAGAAGACTGAAAAAGCGCGCGTGGGCGTCGTACGATGAATACGCATCGGGTTTTCTCCTTACGCATCGGAACCTGGTGCCAAGCCCCCGGGTGTTGGCGCACCGCGGGGGCGTTCTTTGTTGGCGTGACTCTATGCGCGCGCAAAGCGACGAACGCAAGCCGGAACTGGGTTTCTCAGGGCGGGAGTTGGCGTTCTTCACTCTTGAGGGTGAAGGGCGGTCCGCAGCAGCAGGGTGTGGACGAAGTGGTCCGGGGCCGTCGGGCGATAGCGCCAAGTCAGGGGCCAGGTCCGGCCGTTGAGGGCCGGGACCGGGATGTACGAGATGTGGTGCGGGCCGGCGGTGAGGCGGGTTACTCCCGGTGGCCACGCGCGGTGGGACGTGCTGCCGACGGGGACCAGGAAGTAGACGGCCCGGTTACCCGTCGCTTCCTCTACGACCGGGCCCGGCGCCCCTCCCGTCATGCGGGCGAGCCTGTCCGCGAGGTCTCTGCCCTCGTCGCCGTCGACCCGTACCGCGTCGAACTGGACCCCCGCCTTGCGGAGTTGGATGCCGGTTGCGGGGATCCATTTCAGGTCACTTTGCGTATCCATGAGGACAGTCTCGGCAGCCACAGCTACCGTCTTCCATAACTCTGCGTCGACCATCGGCAACGGTTGGATACGGGCGCGGGGTGTTTGTGACCGGTTGAGTTCGGTTGAGTTCGGGGGTGACCGCGATGGCGCGGGCGGAGAACAAGTCGGAGGCGAGTGGAGTGGCGCGCCTCGTCGCCCTCCTCGCGAAGGCACTGCGTGAGCAACAGGGGCTTACACAGGTCGAGTTGGGCAAGTTGACCGGCTACACCGGGTCCGCCATCAGCGCGATGGAGACATGTGCGCAGCCCGCGAGCGACGACATGCTCGTCAAGCTGGAGGAGACGATCGGGGGCGGGATGCGGATCTTCGAGGAGGCCCGCACGTACGTCCTGCTCGACAAGTACCCGCCCCAGTTCAAGAACTTCGCGCTGATGGAGGCGGAGGCGGTGACGCTGTCGTCGTATCAGACGTACGTGGTCGGCGGCCTCTTCCAGACCAAGGACTATGCCCGGGCCCTGATCGGCGGCGGTTTCCCCAAACTCCCCGACGCCAAGGTCGAGGAGTTGGTCGAGGCTCGCGTGGCCCGCCGGAAACTCTTCGACCGGGATCCGACGGCCATGATCGAGGTGATCCTCGACGAGGCTGTGATGAGGCGGCCGTTCGCGAGTTGGGACATCCACTGCGGGCAACTGCGCTCGCTCGCGGAGGATGCCGAGCGGGACAATGTCAGTGTCCAAGTGGACCCGATGGAACGGGGGTTGCACGGCGGGCACGCGGGAACGCGCGGTGACATGGTCCTGGTGGTGACGAAGGAGCACCGCCATGTCGTCTATCTGGAGATCGAGGACGAGAGCGTCCTGATCAGCGATCCCTCGAAGGTGTCCCAACTCTCGCACCGCTATGCGAAGATCCGTACGCAGGCTCTGAGCCCGGACGACTCCCTGAGCCTCATCCGGAAGTTGGCAGGAGAAGAGCGCGCATGACCAGCACCCTGCAGTGGTTCAAGTCGAGTTACAGCAACGACAGCGGCGGCCAGTGCCTCGAAGTCGCCTACGCCTGGCGCAAGTCGTCGTACAGCAACGACAGTGGTGGCGAGTGCGTCGAGATCGCCACCTGCCCCCACACCACCATCCACATCCGCGACTCCAAGAACCCCGACGGCCCACACCTCACCGTCTCCGGCGAAGCCTGGGCCGCGTTCGTCTCAAGCACCGCCTGAGCTAGAGGTCTTGGAAAAACCACAGGGACAGCGTCAGCAGCACGACCCCGCGCAGCGCGACCGACGTCAGGATCACGCCCCGGAGTCCTCCGGTCCACGGCCACAGGGTCCATGTCAGCAGCAGTGACAGCGTGACCGTGAGGATCAGCGTCACGGGGGCGGGGTCGGCGTACAGGGCGTCACGGTGGACCCACAGCAGGTAGGTCCACCACGTGGCGGACGCCACGGTGAGGAGCGACTCGGCCCAGAGCCCCACGAGTTCCTCCCGGAGCGGCTTCAGCAGAGGCTCGTCCCCCCGCCGATCAGCATCAGCGCCCCGACCGCCACCCCGAAGACCAGCCGAAGTCCCACGACGGTCCAGGAGACCCGTCGCAGCCAGACTTTGCCCAGGTAGAGCAGCGCCCAGCTCACGGGCAGCGAGGCCCACAGCACATAGGCCACGTTCCGGTAGAGGTCCTGGGACGAGAGGTCGCACACGCCGTTCGACGAGTCGGCGTGGAGGCTCACGGCGACGAATACGGCGAGCGCCCCCTCCAGGAACAGGACCGGTACCCGCCAGGTCAGGCCCCGAGAGGCCGTTGTGTCTGTCATTTTCGGCAGCCTCACTCGTACCAGGGGAAGGACGTCACAATCCAGACGTCCATGTTCTTGTGCAGCTTGCGCTGGCTCGTCAGCGGATAGTTCTTGCGGTTGTTGCTGTGCTGACTGATGTAGATGTTTCCGTGCGAGTCGATCTTCGTCACCACGGACGCGTGGCTGATCCCCTTGAAGCCGCCTGGATGGTCGTCGCCCTTGTCGTTCCAGTTGTAGAAGACGATGTCGCCCAGGTTTACCTGCCCCTTGTTGGTGTGCCAGGAGTAGGTGGCCTGTCTGTCGATGAAGTCGGCCAGATGATAGGCCATGCTCCAGGAGTCCGACTGCTTCCAGTACAGGTAGTCGCCGTTGCGCCACCAGTAGTCGTCCTTGTGACGGTCGAGGCGCGAACCCCATTTCTTGTCCATACCGCCGCCGCTGTTCAGCGAGCGCGAGGCGAAGTTGGTGCAGTCGTTGCCGTACCAGTGCTTGGAGTTCCAGTGGTCCCTGGCCCACTTCGCCGTGCCGCTGCCGGAGATGTCCGCCGCGTACTGCGCATGGGCGGAGACCGTGGTGGCCGTCGTGGTGGACGAGGCGTCTGCGGCCACCAGGGCTCCGTCCGCGTCCGTCTCCATGCCTGCGGGCGAATCCGTTGAGGAGTCGGTGTCGTCGTCCGTCACCGTGGTGTCGTCGCCGAGTTGCGTGAGTGCGTCGTCGCCCGCACTGACGACGGTCTCAGCCGCGTCGGCGTCGATGTGCCCGGTGAGTACGGGCGGGGTGGCCACGGTGAACGTGTACAGATAGGTCGATTCCTCCGCGGCCTCGGCGGCGTCGGGGTCGGTGCTGTCCGCGGCGACCGTGACGGTCTTCGCGGTCGTCGCGGTGGCGCGCAGCGTCACCGTCTTGCCGTCGGTGGACGGCATCGCCAATACATCGCTCAGGGTGACCGTCGAGCCGTTGGTCTCCGAGTCGTCGTCCGCCAGCAGCGCCCGCTCGGTGAGCGGGTCGGACTGCTCCGCTTCGAGAACGTCCGCGAAGGCCGTACCGTCGTCGCTGCTGTCGGCGGCGGCCGACGAGTTCGCGTACGTACCTTCCGTGAGTCCGGTCTGCGCGTCCAGATACTGCTGCAGGACAGTGCGATAGGCAGCCGTTCCCCCACTCACCGCGACCGGGACGGTGGAAGCGGACACCGTGGACGGCCCGCTTCCCGCGCTGTCGACCGCGGCCACGGAGAACGTGTACGCGAGCCCGTTGGTGAGCCCGGTGATGACGGCCGAAGTGCCCGACACGGTAAGGGTCTTGACAGTGGACGAGCCGGTGATGACGTTCACCGTGTAGGTGACGCCGTCCTCGTCGCTTCCGCCCAAGTCCTCCGGTGCGCTCCACCCGACCAGGGCTCCGCCTTCGCCGGCTCGTGCGCTCAGATCCCGTACCGCGGTGGGTACACCGCCGGCCGTGTCACCCGACTGGGAAGCGTCGGTCACATCGACGGTGAACGACTTCTTGGCGGTGTAGGAGGAGCAGACACTCCCCACGCAGGCGCGCGTCTTCCAGGAGTAGGTACCGGCGTCGCTCAGCAGACCGTCCGGCACCTGGAGCGCCGCGCGCTGCCCCGACTCGACGGTCGCGGTGCCCAGCGGCGTACCGCCGATGACCGAGCCGGAGGCGTCGTACAGGACGAACTGGGTGTCGACCGCCGACTGTCCGAGTGCCGTGACCACGGCGGTGAGCAGCGGTGTGGTCGTCTCCGTGGCGCCGGTCTGCAGTCCGGTCGGCACGTCCGGGATGTCCAGCGCGCCGGTGTCGACGGTGTACGGCGTCCATGAGGTCCAGGCCGTCGAGTAGTCGGTGCCGTCGTAGGCGCGGGCGCGGATGCGCAGGTGCTTGCCGTCGGGCAGCGGTGTCGAGGTCGGGACGCTGAGGGCGGCCGCCTTGCCCGAGGCGACGTACGCGGTGGACTTGGTCAGTGTGTACGTGGTGTCGGCGTAGTCGGGGTCCGGCTCGATGGCGTACTGGACGCGGACCTTGGCACCGGAGTCGACGTCGGAGACCTTGGCCGAGAACACCGGGTTGACCGACGTGACGATCTTCTCGCTGCCGCTGTTGGTGCTGGGCGAAAGGGTCAGCGAAGTCGGCGTCTTCGGGTACGAGTTGTACGTCACCGTGAGGTGCGGCTCGGTCGAGCCGTCGCCGGAGACGTAGTTGGCCGAGCGCCAGCGGCGCCAGGTCAGGCTGTCGGTCTCGCTGACGCCCTTGACCTTCAGGCCGTAGTTGGTGGAACCGTCCGCCCAGGCCTGGACGATGTCGTCGATGTCGAAGTTGACGGTGCCGGCCGGGCAGTCGTCGGAGTAGCCCTTGGCGGCCGTGCTGGTGACCGCGCCGGTGCTGGTGGAGGTCGGCTCGCTGCCCCACGCGATCGTCGAGGAGGACCAGGTCGAGGTGATGCGGCGCACCTGGGTGCCCGAGCCCGCGGTCGAGCAGGACGACGACCAGTACGAGTACAGGGCCAGGTTGGTGTCGACGATGTCGGTGCCCACGAAGTCCGAGACGTCGAACTTCAGATAGGAACGGGCGACGGTGTCACCGCCGTTGTACGTGCCCGACTTCAGCTCGGCCGAGGAGATCTGTGAGTCGGGGTAGTTGGTGGCGACCCAGGTGTCGGTGGTCACCGCCAGGGTGCTGGTCGGGTCGACGATGACCGGGTAGGTCAGGTCCTGGTCGAAGTAGGACGCGTCCGGGGTGAGGACCAGGGTCTGGGTGCCGTCCGCCGCGGTCTCGATGTCGTAGTCGACGGCCGTGACGTGCTTCGACTCGCCGGAGGCCGGGTCCTTGGAGGAGTCCCACATCATCGGCGCCGGGGCCTCGGCGACCAGGTCGCCGTCGTCGTCCTTGAGGAGCAGATGCCCCGTGGACGCCTTCGACACGGTCAGCCCGTGCAGGGCAAGGGGTATCCGGTAGGAGACGGTGCCGTCGGCCGGGGCGGAGTCGAGGACGACGTTCTCCGAGAAGCCCTGCGGCAGCGCGGTGACGGTCAGCTTCTGGTCGTCGCCGACATCGTACGAGGCGGTGTCGCCGTCGACGGACGGGGTGGGCAGGGCATCGGGCCAGCTCATCCCGAAGGACTTGCCGTCCGCCGACACGGACGCGAGGTGGGTGTCACCGCCGTCGGAGACGGTGATGTCGGCGGCCGCGGCCTGCGGCTCCAACGCGGCACCGGCGTCCGAGAGTTCGGTGTCGATCGACTCCCAGGTCCCGTCGCTGTCCTGGACCCGGACGGGACCGGCGTAGCTCTCGGTGGTGAGGGTGCCGTCGGGATTGACGTAGGTCGTGGTGTCCTCGGTGCGCTGCGAGGTCAGCTCGACCCGCTCGCCCGTCAGCTTGGCCTGCCTGCGGGCGAGTTGGTCCGGCGTCAGGAACGACAGCGCCTTCGCGGCGCCGTCGCTGCCGGTGTCCACCGCGGGGGTGACCTGAAAGGTCTTTGGAGCGACCGGGGTTGAGGCGGCTTCAGCGAATGTGCCGGATCTGAGGGGCACATCCGTCGCCGCCGCCGAAAGCAGCAGGAGAGACAGCCCGGCGGCCGTACGTCGTACGGCCGCCGGGGAAAACCGTCTTCGATATGACATGCACGGAACATAGTTAATGTCCGATGTGAAGAGGCCGTGAAACTGATCATTCACAGCACCTCACAGGAATCCACAACCTGTTGCCAGGAAGGGGACTCCTGGAACTCCTAGAAGACCGCCGTGCCGTCCTGCGTCAGCTTCCAGTTGGTCGCCGCGAACGCCGTCGGGTTGATCGTGCCCTTCGCCGTGGCGTAGGCGATCATCAGGTCGCGTACCTGGTTGGTGGAGCTGTAGGCGGTCTCCGCGGCGGCGATGTGCGGGTAGCCGCTGCCGCCGTTGGCGCGGTAGTTGTTGACCGCGACGACGAAGACCTGGTCGTCGGCGACCGCCGTGCCGTTGTAGGTCAGGTTCTTGATGCGGGAGCCCTCGGCCGCCGCGATGTCGATCTCGTAGTCGACGCCCGCCGCCGTGTCGTACATGTAGTCCCAGAAGCTGTTGGCGTTCGTGAGCGTCGAGGTGTCCACCTTCGTGCCGGCCGGCACCTGGTGGTAGTACTTCGCCGCGAACTCCAGGTAGTCCTTGAGCTGGGCGCCGGTGAGCTTCTTGCCGTACAGGGTGTTCTCGTAGATGTAGAGGCCCGCGACGTCGCGGATCGTCACGTCGCCGGCCGGGATGACGGCCGTGCGGCTGAAGCAGGCCGCCACCGAGATCAGCGGGAGCGCGGCGTCCGCCGTCGACAGGCCCGACTTCACCGCGTCCATCTGGACCTGGTGGATGAAGTCGATGGCGGGGACGTCCTTCCAGCATGCCTCCGCCGTCGACATCGCCGCCGTACACGTGCCGATCGCCGTGTTGACGTACTTGACCACCAAGTTGTGGTCCGCGGTGAGGAGTTCGGTGATCGTCGGGTCCTCCGCGACCGTGTTGCTGTTGATCGTGGTCGACGTGGTGCTGGTGACCTTCCAGCAGCCGTGCTCCAGCTCCAGCTCGAAGTCGAAGACCGAGAGGCGGTAGCCGTAGCAGTACGGCTCGGAGAGGACGACTTCCTTGCCCGTCTCCTCGTTCTTCACCGTGTAGGTGGCGACCTCGGTGTGGGTGTGGCCGACGAGGATCGCGTCGATGCCGGGGACCTGCTCGGCCACCAGGTTCGACGCGTTCTCCACGTACGGGAGTTCGTCGCCCCACGACGTCGAGCCGTCGAGGCCCGAGTGGTCGGTGAGGAAGACGACGTCGCAGCCCAGCGCGCGCAGGCGCGGCACGTACTTCTTCGCCTGCTCGACCAGGCCGGTGAAGGTCATCTTCCCGGAGACGTTGTCCTTGTCCCACAGGGCGATGCCCGGGTTGGTGAGGCCGAGGATGCCGACCTTGATGTCCGGCGCCCCGGGCACCCTGATCCGCTTGACCGTGTAGGGCTTGAAGGCCGGCTTCAGCGTCTTCGCGTCCAGGGCGTTGGCGCCGAGGAGCGGGAAGTGGCACTGCTTCTCGAAGGTGCGCACGACCTCGATGCCGTAGTTGAACTCGTGGTTGCCGAGGGCCGCCGCGTCGTAGCGCATCTCGTTCATGGCGATCGCCATGGGGTGCTTGGGGCCGCGCTTGCCGTCCTTGCCGGTGATCGGGTCGACGCTCGCGTAGTACGACGCCAGGGACGTGCCCTGGATGATGTCGCCCGCGTCGACGAGCAGCACCCGGTCCTCGCCCTTCTCGGCGCGGATGTTCTTGACGAGGGTGGCGATGCGCGCGATGCCGTACGTGTTGCCCTTGCTGTCGGAGTAGGCCTTGTCCGAGTAGTAGTCCCAGTTGAAGACGTGACTGTGCAGGTCGGTCGTACCCAGGATGGAGAACGACCAGGTCTTCGGCTTGGGGGCGGGCTTCTTGTGCTGGTCGGCCGCCCGGGCCGGGGTCGTCGCGGCCGTCCCCGCGACGGCGACGGCCGCACCGGTGACGGCCGACTTCTTCACGAACTCCCGGCGGTTCAGGGGATTGACGGGCATTCAGGGCTCCTGGGTGGCTGCGGTGTCGCGAGCAGGTACGTGTGCCGTGCGGGGACTACACGCGTAGATGCTGCTCGCGCCGATACCCGCCGAGAACCAGGAAATGCCCATGACCGGGTCAAGGAAGGGCAACTGTGGGCACAAAAAGGGCGATTGGCGGATCTGGGTCACAGATCCGCCAATCGCCGTGTGCCGCGCGAGTTACTTCTAGATGAACGAGTTGATTTCGATCGTCTCCGTGCGGCCCGGGCCGACACCGATCGCGGAGATCGGGGCGCCCGACATCTCCTCCAGCGCCTTCACGTACGCCTGCGCGTTCTTCGGGAGGTCCGCGAAGGTCTTGGCCTTCGTGATGTCCTCGCTCCAGCCGGGCAGGTTCTCGTAGATCGGCTTCGCGTGGTGGAAGTCGGTCTGCGAGTACGGGAGTTCCTCGACGCGCTTGCCGTCGATCTCGTAGGCCACACAGACCGGGATCTCTTCCCAGCCGGTGAGGACGTCGAGCTTGGTGAGGAAGAAGTCGGTCAGGCCGTTCACGCGGGTCGCGTAGCGGGCGATGACCGCGTCGAACCAGCCGCAGCGCCGGTCACGGCCGGTGGTGACGCCCCGCTCGCCGCCGATGCGGCGCAGCGCGTCGCCGTCCGCGTCGAACAGCTCGGTCGGGAAGGGGCCCGAGCCGACCCGGGTCGTGTAGGCCTTGAGGATGCCGATGACCCGGCTGATCTTCGTCGGGCCGACGCCCGCGCCCGTGCACGCGCCACCGGCGGTGGGGTTGGAGGACGTGACGAAGGGATAGGTCCCGTGGTCGATGTCGAGGAGGGTGCCCTGCCCGCCCTCGAAGAGGACGACCTTGTCCTGTTCCAGCGCCTGGTTGAGGACGAGGACCGTGTCGGCGACGTACGGCTTGAGGCGGTCCGCGTAGGACAGCAGCTCCTCGACGACCTGTTCGACGGCGATCGCGCGCCGGTTGTAGAGCTTGGTGAGCATCTGGTTCTTGATGTCGAGGGACGCCTCGACCTTCTGCGTCAGGATCGACTCGTCGTAGAGGTCCTGGACCCGGATGCCGACGCGGTTGATCTTGTCCGCGTAGGTGGGCCCGATACCGCGGCCCGTCGTCCCGATCTTCCGCTTCCCGAGGAAGCGCTCCGTCACCTTGTCCACCGTCACGTTGTAGGGCGTGATGATGTGAGCGTTACCGCTGATCAGGAGCTTGGACGTGTCGACGCCGCGCTCGTTCAGCCCGTTCAGCTCGGAGAACAGGACCGACGGGTCGACGACGACACCGTTGCCGATGACCGGAGTGCACTCCGGTGTGAGGATCCCGGAAGGGAGCAGGTGAAGGGCGTACTTCTGATCGCCCACGACTACCGTGTGGCCGGCGTTGTTGCCGCCCTGGTAGCGCACCACATAGTCGACGGACCCACCTAGCAGGTCCGTCGCCTTTCCCTTGCCTTCGTCACCCCACTGAGCACCGAGCAGCACAAGTGCGGGCACGCGCGTACACCCCTTCCGGGCGGGGCATGTCCAAGGTCAGAGACGTACGCCGCACAGCGTGTGCCTCGTACGTCAGCGACCCTCGTCGGCCGCAACCCGTCGGACCGGATGCCCCGGAATAGACGAAGCCCCTGGCGCAATAGCGCAAGGGGCTCTTGCACAAAGATGCTACCCGAGGAAGCGAGGCATGGCCGAGGTGGCGACTTTCGCGACTTCCGATCAGCTCCTGGTCGTCATCGATCCGGTCGCCCGGCGCACCGACGGAGAGTCCGTCCGCATCGCAAAAGACGTGCTCAGCGCGGGTGCGGCGGCCAAGGTGTGCATGCCGGAGGGGCCCGAGGAATTCGCCCGGGTCCTGGCCAGGCGGGGCTCACGGAGACCGGTGCTGGTGGGCGACGACCGGGCCCTGATGCGGACCGTGTCCCTGTTGCACCGCCAGCGGGAGCTGGCCGGATGCGCCCTGTCGATGGTGCCGGTGGGCGGCGCGCTGTCCCTGGCGGGGGCGCTGGGGGTGCCCACGGGGGCCGTGGCGGCGGCGCGGGCGGTGCTCGACGGGGTCGTACGGCGGATGGACCTGCTGGTGGACGACAGTGACGGGGTGGTGCTGGGGGCGCTTCGGATCCCTTCGCTCCCCTCGCCCGCGGTGCCCTCGCCGGCCGGCTCCGGGCACGCGTCGTGGCTGCGGACCTGTCAGTCGCTGGTACGGACCCTGGTGCCGGCCCGCCCGCCACGGGAGCAGCTCGTCGGTGAGCCCCGGTTCGGACCGGCACGGCTGCGGGTCGAGGTCGACGGGGTCACCATGGTCGATCTGGACCAGCCGGTGGAGACGGTTTCCGTAAGACCGTCGACTCCGGGGCTGGCCGAGGTGGAGGTACGGCCGGTGTCGGTGGGCGCGGAGGCGTCTCCGCTGTGCGCACGAGGGCGGTCGGTCACCGTGTCCGGCGCGGATTTCCGCTACCGGGCGGACGCGGTGGTGGCGGGGCCGGTGCGGACTCGGACGTGGGTGGTTCGGGAGGGGGCTTGGGGGCTTACTTTGCCGACGAGGTAGGGGGCTGGAAGCCGGTGGTGTCGAGGGGGCAGTCAAAAGGCTCGGGGATGTAGAGCTTCTCCCCGAAGGGCTTGGTGAAGCGGGCCTCGTATCCCTTGGCAGACGGCGACCCGAAGACGATGGCCTGCTGCTCCTGCATGTCGAGGACCAGGTAGACGGGGACACCTGCCTTGCCGTAGGTCTCGACCTTGTCGGTGAGGTCGACTGCCCGGGTGGAGGGGGAGGTGAGCTCGGCGACGAAGGAGAGGGCTTCACCGTCCAGGTGGTTGCTCGTATGCCGACTGACGCTCCGGTGCGCTGCATGAATGTCGGGGCCGTAGGCACGCTCGGAGCCTGGAAACACGTAGAGGAACGGATTGGCACTGATCCGATGCCCTTCGGGGAGGTGTGGACGCAGTTGCTCACACACCAGCTCCAGGACGTCGAAGTAGTAGGCCTTCGACCACGGCGCCACGACGATGTTCCCCCTGATGATCTCGGCCTTGTAGCCGTCGGGCACATGCAGCTCGTCGAGGAGGTCCAAGAGCTCCTCGAAGCCGCCGCTGGGCTCAGTGCCGCTCATCACCGGTCGCTCTGCCATGAGTGTCATGATGCGCTCTCCCCTTGACGCGGACCAGCCGCAACTCAGAGTAGCCACTCATGCACGCCATCGTGATCGGATTCGTCCTTCAGTCCCACCCCCGTGATCTCCAGTTCCCCTGCCCTCCCCATCAACCCCGCCAGCTTCCCCGCCGCCACCTCGTACGTCAGCCCCAGCGGCGGCCGGATGTTGGACAGGCAGTTTCTGTCCGCGTCCGTCGTGACGCCCGGCTTCGGGCGGTACGTCAGGTACGCGCCCAGGGAGTCCGCCGCCGACATACCGGGGCGTTCGCCGACCAGGACCACGACCATCGTCGCGCCCATCGCCGAGGCGATGTCGTCGCCGAGGGCCACGCGGGCCTGTTCCGCGAGGACCACCGGAGCCACCCGCCAGGACGTGGGCAGCAGTGCCGTCGTCGCCCGCACCATCGCCGCCGCGTGCTCGTGCACCGCCCGGCTGGACAGGCCGTCCGCGACCACGAAGACCACGTCCCAGTCTCCGACCGGCAGGTGCGCCCGGTCGGCGGGGTCCAACCGGCGCCCCAGGTCCGGGCGTTGGAGATAGGTGAGCCGGTCGGGCGCCGCGCTGCGCACCCGTACCGTCGGCTCGCCGCCCAGCGCCGCCGCCACCACGTCCGGCGCGAACGGCGAGTGCACCGCGTCCCGCGCCGCCGCGTGCGCGGCCTGCAACTCCAGCCGGTGGTGGGTCGGGAGGCCCGAGCCCGCCCTCCCGAGGCCGATCCTCGCCTGGGTGTGACGGCGCAGGGTCGGCCACAACTCCCCGCTCATCAGCTCCACTTGACCGGTCGTCATGCCACCAGTTCCCTTCCGATCGCCGTCAACGGGTGGGCCGTGGCGGACACGTCGTTGATCTCTCCGCCCTCGCCCAGCAGGCCGATCGAGTCGAGCCAGGCCTCGAACTCCGGTGCCGGGCGCAGCCCGAGGACCTCGCGGAGGTACAACGCGTCGTGGTACGAGGCGGATTGGTAGTTGAGCATGATGTCGTCGCCGCCCGGTGTGCAGATCACGAAGGACGCGCCGGCCACGCCGAGCATGGTGAGCATGGTGGCGATGTCGTCGTCGTCCGCGTCGGCGTGGTTGGTGTAGCAGATGTCCAGGCCCATCGGCAGGCCGAGGACCTTGCCACAGAAGTGGTCCTCCAGGGCGGCGCGGAGGATCTGCCGGCCGTCGTACAGGTACTCCGGGCCGATGAAGCCGACCACCGTGTTCACGAGCAGCGGGTCGTAGCGGCGGGCCACCGCGTACGCCCGCGCCTCCACCGTCTGCTGGTCCACCCCGTGGTGCGCGTCGGCCGACAGTGCGCTGCCCTGGCCGGTCTCGAAGTACATGACGTTCGAGCCGACCGTGCCCCGGCCCAGCGCCCGTGCCGCCTCGTACGCCTCGTCGAGGAGACCCAGCGTCACACCGAAGGACGCGTTGGCCGCCTGGGTGCCGGCGATGGACTGGAAGACGAGGTCGACCGGCGCTCCGCGCGCCATCAGGTCCATGCTCGTCGTGACGTGGGACAGGACGCAGGACTGGGTGGGGATGGCGTAGCGCTGGATGACCCCGTCCAGGAGTTCCAGCAGGTCGCGTACCGCCTTGGGGCTGTCCGTCGCCGGGTTGATGCCGATCACCGCGTCGCCGGAGCCGAGCAGCAGCCCGTCGAGCAGGGCCGCGGCCACGCCCGCCGGGTCGTCGGTGGGGTGGTTGGGCTGGAGCCGGGTGGCGAGGCGGCCCGGCAGCCCGATCGTCGACCGGAACGCCGTCACCACGCTCACCTTCCGCGCGACCGCGACGAGATCGGCGTTGCCCATCAGTTTGGACACCGCCGCCACCATCTCAGGTGTCAACCCAGCTGCCACGGCGGACAGTTGGGCAGTGTCGGCCGTCAGCAGCCACTCCCGGAAACCGCCGACCGAGAGTCCGGCCACGGGCGCGAAAGCCGCCGCGTCATGCGTGTCGACGATCAGCCGGGTCACGTCGTCGGTCTCGTACGGGATCACCGGTTCGGCCAGGAACGCGGCCAGCGGTACGTCCGCCAGCGCCCACCGCGCAGCGACCCGCTCCTGGGCGGACGATGCGGCCAGCCCCGCCAGCCGGTCGCCGGAGCGCTCGGGGCTCGCGGCGGCGAGCAGACGCGCGAGGGAGCCGAAGCGGTAGCGACGGCCGCCGAGGGTCGAGGTGTACGTACTCATGGCGGCGACCGTACGAGGCGCGTGTTGCCACCGGATTTCCTCAGATTTCTAAAGGTCTGGTTGACAAACATTTAACGCATCGCAGCCCTTGCCGGACTCATTCGGCCGACAGAGTTCCGCACCGTAGGACCACCCGAGCAGCAGGAGAGGAGCCATCCCGATGGCAGTGGACGAAGGAATCGCCCCCGCGGCGAACACAAGCGAGGACGGCGCCGTTCACCGGCTCAAGCCCAACGCCATCGGCCTGCTGGGCGTGGTCTTCATGGCCGTCGCGACCGCCGCCCCGATCACCGCGATGACGGGCAACGTGCCCTTCATGGTCTCGTCCGGCAACGGCATAGGCGCCCCGGCGAGCTATCTCGTCGCAATGGTCGTCCTGGCAATCTTTTCCGTCGGCTTCACCTCGATGGCCAAGCACATCACCTCGACGGGCGCGTTCTACGGCTTCATCTCCTACGGCCTCGGCCGCACCGTCGGCCTCGCCTCCGGCCTCCTCGCCACCTTCGCGTACGTCGTGTTCGAGCCGGCCCTGATCGGCATCTTCTCGACCTTCGCCACCGGAACCTTCAAGGACCAGACGGGACTTGACATCCCGTGGTGGGTCTTCGCGCTGGTGATGCTGGCCGTCAACGCGACGGGCACCTGGTTCGGCGTCTCGGTCGCGGAGAAGCTGCTCGTCGTCCTCCTCGGCACGGAGGTGACCGTCCTCGCCGCGATGGCGATCTCGGTCGCCCTGCACGGCGGCGGCCCGCACGGCTTCACCTTCGGCCCGGTCAACCCGGTCAACGCGTTCAAGGGCACGAGCGCGGGTCTCGGCCTCTTCTTCGCCTTCTGGTCCTGGGTCGGCTTCGAGTCGACGGCCATGTACGGCGAGGAGTCCCGCGACCCCAAGAAGATCATCCCCAAGGCCACGATGATCTCGGTCCTCGGCGTCGGCGTCTTCTACGTCTTCGTCTCCTGGATGGCCATCATCGGCAACGGCGAGACGGAGGCCGTCAAGGTCGCCTCCTCGGCGAACCCGCTCGCCCTCTTCTTCAACCCCACCGAGCACTACGTCGGCCACTGGGCGGTCGACCTCATGCAGTGGCTGATGATCACCGGCTCGCTCGCCTGCGGCATGGCCTTCCACAACTGCGCCAGCCGCTACATGTACGCGCTGGGCCGCGAAGGCGTCCTCCCCTCCCTCAAGAACACCATCGGCCGCACCCACGCCAAGCACGGCTCCCCGCACATCGCGGGCTTCGTGCAGACCGTGATCAGCGCCGTCCTGATCGTCGCGTTCTGGGCCACGAGCAAGGACCCGGCCAACGCCCTCTACGTCCTGCTCGCCATCCTCGGCACCATGGCGATCCTGGTCGTACAGGCGGTGTGCTCGTTCGCGGTGCTGGCCTACTTCCGCACCCACCACCCCGAGAGCCGCCACTGGTTCAAGACCTTCACCGCTCCGCTCCTCGGCGGCATCGCGATGCTCGCGGTGGTACTGCTCCTGGTCTCCAACATGAGTGTGGCGGCGGGCTCGGAGTCCGACTCACTGCTCCTGAAGGCAACGCCCTGGCTGGTAGCCCTGGTCGCGGCGACGGGCATCGGCTACGCCCAGTACCTGAAGCGCCGGTCGCCCGAGCGCTATGCCCTGCTCGGCCGCACGGTGCTCGAAGAAACCAAGGAGCGCTGAGGTTCCTTCAGGGGCGCGGGGAACTGCGCGACCGGCCCACCACCGGGCCGCAGGCGAGTGCGGACCTGCGGGAGCGTCGTGCCCGGTCGCGCAGTTCCCCACGCCCTTAGGCAGTTCCACCGAAACGCGTTTCCCGGTGCACCCTCCACCGCTCCATCATCGCCGCGATCTCCCCGTCCACGAACTCGAAGAAGGCGAGGGTCTCGGCCATACGACGCCCCGCAGGTGTGTCCGCGCCAAGGCTGGCAACCCCCTCGCTCAGAGCCGCCTCCCACCGTTTGAGAACTGCCTCGCGATTGGTGAGCGCCTCGTACCACTGGTTGCCCTGCACCCGGTACCGCTCGCGCCGCGAACCCGGCTCACGCTCCCGCGACACCATGTGCTGCTGCGCCAGATAACGCACCCCACCAGACACCGCAGCCGGACTGATCCGCAGCTGCTCCCCCAGCTCGACGGAGGTCATCGCGCCCTCGTCCGAGGAGAGCAGCGCGGCGAAGATCCGCGCGGGCATGCGCTGCATCCCGGCCTCGACAAGCTGCGCCGCGAAGGACTCGACGAACTTCGACACGGACTCCGCGTCCCGCCCACCGGTTGTATCCGTCATGGACCCACCCTACCCACGCTTCATACACTTCCTTAACTTCACAAATTTCTGAACGTAGCGTACGTTCGGCTTCATGACGAAGGCAATCACCGTCTCCGGACTGCACAAGTCGTTCGGCAGGACACATGCCCTCGCCGGCCTCGACCTGGACGTCGAGACCGGCGAGGTGCACGGCTTCCTCGGCCCCAACGGCTCCGGCAAGTCCACGACCATCCGCGTGCTGCTCGGCCTGCTGCACGCCGACTCGGGCACCGCCCGGCTCCTGGACCGGGACCCCTGGGCCGACGCCGTCGAACTGCACCGCCGGGTCGCCTACGTCCCCGGCGACGTGACGCTGTGGCGCAACCTGTCCGGCGGCGAAGTCATCGACCTCTACGGCAAGTTGCGCGGCGGCCTCGACAGGTCCCGCCGCGCCGACCTGATCGACCGCTTCGAACTCGACCCCACCAAGAAGGGCCGCACGTACTCCAAGGGCAACCGCCAGAAGGTCGCCCTCGTCGCCGCGTTCGCCTCGGACGTCGACCTGCTGATCCTGGACGAACCGACCTCGGGCCTCGACCCGCTGATGGAGGAGGTCTTCCAGCGCTGCGTCGAGGAGGAACGCGAACGGGGCCGGACGATCCTCCTCTCCTCCCACATCCTCAGCGAGGTCGAGGAGTTGTGCGACCGGGTGAGCATCATCCGCAAGGGCCGCACGGTGGAGAGCGGTTCACTGGCCGACCTGCGCCATCTCACCCGCACCAGCGTGAGCGCCGAACTCACCGGTGAGCCCAACGGGTTGGCGTCCCTGCCCGGCGTGCACGACCTCGACGTACAGGGCCATCGCGTCCGCCTCCAGGTCGAGGCGGACCAACTCAACGCCGTACTGCGATCGTTGAGCGACACGGGCGTACGGTCGCTCACCTCGAAGCCACCGACGCTGGAGGAACTGTTCCTGCGCCACTACCAGGAGACGGAATGACCGCCACCGCGCTCCCCACGCGCACCGGCACCGGCGCCTCGCGCCAACTCGCGGGCACGGGCGCCCTGTTGCGCTTCAACCTGCGCCGCGACCGCGTGGTGATCCCGACCTGGGTGGCGGTCACGGGCCTGCTGGTGCTGTCGCTGCCCGGCTCCCTGAAGAGCGTCTACTCCACCCCCGCCGAACGCGCCGACATCGCCCGCCAGATGCTCACCAACAGTTCGCTGCGCGCCACCTACGGCCCGGTGTTCAGCGACTCCCTGGGCGGCCTCACCGCCTGGCGCATCGGCGGCTACGCCGCGATCCTCGCCGGAATCATGAGCCTGGTGGTCGTGGTACGGCACACACGGGACGAGGAGGAGAGCGGCCGACAGGAACTGGTCTCGTCGGCGATGGTGGGCCGCAGCGCACCCCTGACGGCGGCCCTGCTGACGGCGTTCGTCGCC
Organism: Streptomyces sp. NPDC050549; assembly: GCF_040655035.1. Classification (NCBI taxonomy): domain Bacteria; kingdom Bacillati; phylum Actinomycetota; class Actinomycetes; order Kitasatosporales; family Streptomycetaceae; genus Streptomyces; species Streptomyces sp. NPDC050549. The sequence goes on along the minus strand of NZ_JBFAJD010000025.1, from coordinate 72,282 downwards.
AACTCCGCACTGGCGCTGCTGATCACGGGCGGGATGGCCGGGCAGGGGGCGGGAGGCGCACTGGCGCTCGGCCTCGGTATCGGCGGAGTGGGCATGGTGTTCGCGACGCTCGCGGCGATCGTCGCGCAGTTCACGGACAGCGGCCGACTGGCGAAGGGCCTGACCGGCGGCCTGGTGGGTGCGGCGTTCGTCCTCCGCGCCGTGGGCGACTCGACAGCCGACGACGGTTCGTCGCCCGCGACTTGGCTCTCCCCGATCGGCTGGCTGGAGAACCTGCGCCCGTTCGCGTCCGAACGCTGGTGGGTACTGGCCCTGTTCGCGGCGGCGGCACTCCTGCAGGGCTTCGCGGCCTACGAGTTGGCCGGCCGCCGGGACGTCGGCATGAGCTTCCTGCCCGCCCGCCCGGGACCGGCCGACGGACGGCTCGGCACGGCGGGCGCACTGGCCTGGCGCCTCCAGAGGGGTGCCGTACTGGGCTGGAGCCTGGGCTTCTTCGCTGCCGGGGTCGCCTTCGGCGGCATCACCAAGGGCGCCGCGGACCTGGTCGGCGACAACGCGAAGACCCGCGAGATCATCGAGCGGATGGGCGGCCAGTCCGGCATCGAGGACGCGTTCCTGGCCACGATGGTCGGCATGTTCGGCATGCTGGCCGCGCTCTACGCCGTCTCGTCGGTCCTGCGGCTGCACAGCGAGGAGACCGGCGGGCGCGCCGAACCCGTCCTGGCGAACGCGGTGGGCCGCCTGCGCTGGGCGGCCGGCCACCTGACGATCGCCTTCGCGGGCGCGGCCCTGATCATGCTCCTGAGCGGCCTGGGCCTCACTCTCGGCTACGGCGCCGAACCGGGCCCGATCCTGACCGCCACGCTGGTCCAGCTCCCGGCGATCTGGACCCTGGGCGCCCTGGCGGTCCTCCTCCACGGCCTCTCCCCACGCCTGTCCCCACTGTCCTGGGCGGCGGCCGGCCTCGCCCTCCTCCTCGGCTGGATCGGCCCGGCGCTGAACCTCCCCCAGGCGGTCCTGGACATCTCCCCCTTCGGCCACCTGCCGAAGCTGCCGGGCGGTGACATGGCCTGGGGGCCGGTGGCCGTGCTCACCGGGATCGCCGCCGCCCTGGTCGCCGTAGGACTGGCGGGCCTGCGGCGACGCGACCTCACGACCTGACCGACGGCACGGAAACCTCCGGCCGGCCCGGAACCCCGCAAGACCGGACCCGCCACCCGACACAGGCGCCGACCAGCCGTCCGCGTCAAACCGTGACGCTCAGTCCCTCCAGCCCCCGGATCACGAAGTTCGGCTTGCGGACCGGGTCCGCCGCCAGGGTGAGCGTGGGGGCCCGTTCCAGCAACGCCCGCATGGAGGCGGCCAGTTCGATACGGGCCAGGGGCGCGCCGATGCAGTAGTGGATGCCCGCGCTGAAGCTGATGTGCGGGTTGTCGGCGCGGGCGAGGTCCAGGCGCTCCGGGGACGCGAAGACGTCCGGGTCGTGGTTGGCGGAGCCGAACAGCATCGCGATCTCCGCACCCCTCGGGATCACCGTGCCGTCGATCTCGATCTCGTCCAGCACCCAGCGTTCGAAGAGCTGGAGCGGGGTGTCGTAGCGCATCAACTCCTCGACGGCGGACGGGATCAGCGAGTGGTCCGCGCGCAGGGCCGCCAGCTGGCCGGGGTTGCGGAACAGCGCCCACCACCCGTTGACCGTGGCGTTCACCGTCGCCTCGTGTCCCGCGTTGAGCAGCAGTACGGCGGTGGAGATCAGCTCCTGCTCGGTGAGGCGGTCGTCGTCCTCGTCGTGGGCCGCGATCATGCCGGAGATGAGGTCGTCACCGGGTTCCTTGCGCCGGGCCGCGATCAACTCGCGTAGATACGAGGAGAATTCGTTCGAGGCGCGGACCGCCCTGGCCGCCGTGTCCTGCGACGGACTCAGCTCGTACATCCCGCAGATGTCCGCCGACCAGGGGCGCAGCGGGGCGCGGTCCGACTCCGGGATACCGAGCATCTCCGCGATCACCGCGACGGGGAGGGGCTCGGCCACCTCCGTGAGGAGGTCGCCGCCACCCCGGGCCACCAGGCCGTCCACCAGCTCACCGGCCAACCGGCTGACGTACGGCTTGAGTTGCTCGACCGTGCGCGGGGTGAACGCCTTGGAGACCAGGCGCCGGATGCGGGTGTGGTCCGGGGGCTCCAGGTCGAGCATCCCGTGGTCGTTGAGGGTGTGGAACGGCTCGTGCTCGGGCGGGGGTGCCGTACGGCCGAAGTCCTCGTGGGTGAAGCGGTGCTGGTAGGTGCGGCCCAGGCGGCGGTCGCGCAGGAGTGCCGAGACGTCCGCGTGCCGGGGCACCAGCCACTGGTCGGTGGGCTCGTAGTGGTGCACCCGACCCCGCGCACGCAGCTCGGCATAGGCGGGGTACGGGTCGGTGACGAACGCGGGGTCCCAGGGGTCAAAGGCTGCCATGCACGGACGCTAGCCCGGCTCGCCCCCCTCTGACCAGGGGGGACTCGCGGGTTGGGCAAGGTCCACCCCTGCCAGGTGTTCTATCCGCAGTTGCGGACGTCGATGCCGGTGTGCTCGCTCTGGTCACCGTTGTTCTGGATGCCGAGGCACTGGTTGTTGACCTCGGTGCGCAGCCGGCCGCCGTCCTTGAACCAGCGCTGGTTGGCCGGACCGTGGCAGTCGCCGACCGCCTGCACCGCCGCGTTCACCTCGCCGTTCTTGACGTCGAGACACTGCTGTTCGGCGCCGTTGACCAGCACCTTTCCGTTCCTCCAGTACCAGAGCCGGTTGCCGGTGCCGTCGTTGCACCGCCTCGACGTTGTCGCCGTTGGTCGCGAGGCACTTGCCGTTCAGGTGCGTGGTGATCTGGAAGTACTGCGAGAGACCCGCCGAGGCCCGAACCGGCGGGGTGCCGGCGAGCAGGGGAAGAGCCGTGAGGGCGAGCGCGGTCACATCGCGCTCCAGATGATTGATCATGGCTCTGATGCAGCGGGATCCCGGCTCCCGACGACAGGCCGGGGCACGGCCGTTCACCCGACCGGCCGCACGGATTCACCGCAGGAACGATCAACATACGGCGGTGCCGCCTGCTGCCTCCTACCCCGGCGTCACCAGCCGCGCCTCGTACGCGAACACCGCCGCCTGCGTACGATCCCGCAGCCCCAGCTTCACCAGGACACGGCTGACATGGGTCTTGATCGTCGACTCGGCGACCACCAGCCGCTCGGCGATCTCCACGTTCGAGAGCCCCTGGGCGATGAGGACCAGCACCTCCGTCTCCCGCTCGGTCAGGTCTCCGTACGCCGCCTGCTGTGCCGTCGGCATGAGACGGGGTGAGTCGGACAGCTTCGAGAACTCCGTGATCAGCCGCTTGGTCACGGAGGGGGCCAGCAGTGCCTCGCCGGCCGCCACCACCCTTACCCCGTCGGCGAGTTGGCGTGCCGAGGCGTCCTTGAGCAGGAAGCCGGAGGCTCCCGCGCGCAGCGCCTGGTACACGTACTCGTCGAGGTCGAAGGTGGTGAGCACCAGCACCTTCGCCGCACCGTCCGCCGCGACGATCTCCCGGGTCGCCTCGATGCCGTTCATCTCGGGCATGCGGATGTCCATCAGGACGACGTCCGGGGCCAGTTCACGCACCCGCTCGACCGCGTCCCGTCCGTTCACCGCCTCGCCGACGACCTCGATGTCCGGCATCGCGCCCAACAGGACGGAGAAGCCCTCGCGCACCATCATCTGGTCGTCCGCGATCAGCACACGGATCGTCATGCCTCACCTTCGCTCGCGCTCGGGACCGGCAGGAACACCGTCACCTCGTAGCCGCCGTCGTCCGCCGGGGCCGCCGTCATCTCGCCGTTCAGCATGGAGACCCGCTCCCGCATCCCCGTGATGCCGTGGCCCGCGCCGGGCGAGGGCTTCACCAGACTCGGCTCGGGCATCGGACCGTTGACTATCCGCAGGCCCAACCCGCCCAGCACATAACCGATCTCCACACGGGCGCTCGCACCGGGCGCGTGCCGCAGGGTGTTGCTCAACGCCTCCTGCACTATCCGGTACGCCGACAGCTCGACGCCCTGCGGGAGTTCACGCACCGCCCCCGTCACCGCCTTCTCGACGCTCAGGCCGGCGTCGCGCACATTGGCCAGCAGCGCGTCCATGTCGGCGAGGGTGGGCTGCGGGGCGTCCGGCGCCTCGTAGTCCTCCGCACGCACCACACCCAGGACACGGCGCAGCTCGGTCAGGGCCGCCACCGCGTTCTCCCGGATCGTGACGAACGCGCGCTCCAGCTCCGGCGGCGGGTTCTCCACCCGGTAGGGCGCGGCCTCCGCCTGGATGGCGACCACCGACATGTGGTGGGCCACCACGTCGTGCAGCTCACGGGCGATGGTCGTGCGCTCCTCCAGGAGGGTGCGCCGGGACCGCTCGTGCGCCGTCACCGTCTGCTGCGCGGTCACCTCCTGCTCGGCATCGTGGCGTATGTGGCGGACGGTGACGCCGAGCAGAACCACGGCGGAGAGGAACAGCATCTGCGCGCTGTTCGAACCGAAGGCGTGGCCGCCGGCGAAGCTGCTGGCGCCGATGCCGTAGACCGCCGTCAGCGCCCACATCCAGGCGGCCGTGCGCGGTCGGGTGCGTATCGCCACGATCGCGAGCACCGACAGATGGCAGACGAAGCTGCCGGTCCGCCACGGCCACTCGTCGTCGAACCCGGTCGCCAGGACGGTGGCGACCGGGGTCGCGGCCATGGACAGCCAGAACGCGCCGACCGGCCGCACCATGGTCAGCAGCACCGGCACCAGGGCGAGCAGGCCGAGGACGAGGTTGCCGCCCGCGCCGCGGGCCTCGTCGTTCGTCGCGATGAACATCGCGAGCAGGCCGACCGCGGTGATCAGGGCGTGCGGGCCCCAGGCCGCGTACTCCCGCGCCCGGCCCCTGAGGCGCCGGGTCAGCGGGCCGTCGGCGGTGGAGCGGGGCAACGGGCGGTAGGCGAAGGCGTCGTGGAACAGGTCCTGCCGCAGTCCGCGCAGGGCGCCCGCCGCGAGCCTGAACTCCGGGCTGCGCGGCTTGGCCCCGCCCATCGGCGGCAACTGCTGGGTCGTCTCGGTCACATTCAAAACGGTAGGCGGAGCGGTCCGTCGCCGTCGTCACCTGTGAGTCGGGTCTTCGCCCGTCCGTCTCAGGTACTACGGGTATGCCGGAGACCTGGCGGTGAACGGCCCTCAGCCGCCTCAGCGGCCCCCGCCCGGCCGCACCAGCCCCGACTCGTACGCGAACACCGCCGCCTGTGTGCGGTCCCTCAGCCCCAGCTTCACCAGGATGCGGCCGACATGGGTCTTCACGGTCTGTTCGGCGACGACCAGGTGCTCGGCGATCTCCGCGTTGGACAGGCCCTGCGCGATCAGTGCGAGCACCTCCGTCTCGCGTTCGGTGAGGTCGCCGACGCGTGATTTGAGAGGGGTGCGCGGTGTCCCGTTCAGCCGGGAGAACTCGGCGATCAGCCGGCGGGTGACGCCCGGCGCGAGCAGTGCGTCACCAGCGGCCACCACCCGTACCGCCTCGGCCAGTTGCTCCGCGGACGCGTCCTTCAGGAGGAAACCGGAGGCGCCGGCGCGCAGCGCCTCGTACACGTACTCGTCGAGGTCGAAGGTGGTGAGTACCAGGACCTTTATGTGCGGGGTCGCCTCCGTGATGCGGCGGGTGGCCTCGATGCCGCCGAGTTCGGGCATGCGGATGTCCATGAGGACGACGTCCGGGGCGAGTTCGGCCACCTTGGCCACCGCGTCCAGGCCGTCGACCGCCTGGCCGACCACCTCTATGCCGGGCTGGGCGTTCAGCAGCACGGTGAAGCCCTGGCGGACCATCTGCTGGTCGTCGGCGATGAGTACACGGATGGTGCCGCTCGTCATGGGGTCTCGTCTCCTGTCGGGAAGATGATCTCGGGGGCGGCGAGCCCGTCGGGGGCATCGGATCCGTCGGGGCTGTCCGGGCCATCGGGTCCGTCGGGAAGTGCCACGCCGTCCCTGGGGAGGAACGCGACGACCGCGAAGCCGCCCTGGAACGTTCTCGTCGCGGTCAGGTGGCCGCCCAGCATCGCCGCGCGCTCCCGCATGCCGAGCAGGCCGTGTCCGGCGCCCGGGGAGGGCGGGGCGGCCTGCTGCGGGCGGGAGTTGGTGACGATCAGCCGCAGTCCGTCGGGGTCGTGGGCGACCTCGACGGCGACGGTGGAACCGGGGGCGTGCCGCAGCGCGTTGCTCAGTGCCTCCTGGACGATCCGGTATGCCGACAGCTCCACGCCGGGTGCCAGCGGGCGCACCTCGCCCCTGACGTCGCCGCGCACGTCGAGACCGGCGGCCCTGGTGTTCTCGATCAGGGCGTCCAGGCGGTCGAGGGTGGGCTGCGGGGCGTCGGGGGCCGCGCCGGTGCCGGGGCCGCCCGGGGCGTAGGGGTCGTCGGGATACTCCGGGTTCTCCGAGCGGAGCACACCGAGGACCCGGCGCAGTTCGGCGAGAGCTTCGAGGGCGTTCTGTCTGATGCCGGCGAGGTTCTCCTTGAGTTCCTCCGACGGGTTCTCGACCAGGAGGGGCGCCACCTGGGCCTGGATGGAGATCACCGACATGTGGTGGGCGACCACGTCGTGCAGCTCGCGGGCGATACGGCTGCGCTCCTCCAGGAGTGTGCGGCGGTTGCGCTCCTCCGCCGTGATCGTGACCTGCTCCACGAGTTGGGTACGGGCCTCGCTGCGTCCGCGCAGGGCGGTGCCGATGAGGACGGCCACCGCGCAGACAACGACCGCGGCCACGCCCGTCGAGGAGTAGCTCCAGGCGCCGACGAGCCCCTGGATGACGAACGTCGTCACGGCGGTCGCGGCCAGCGCCGCGAGAGCTCTGCGGGTGGGCACACGCAGGGCCACGAGCAGTAGGACGACGGCCTGGACGATGACTTCGGTGGTGCTCCAGGGCCACCTCGGGGCGGGGATCAGGGCCGGGATGGGATCCATGGCGGCACGCGCCGCCAACGCCGTGACAGCCGTCGCGGCGAGGGACAGGGCCCAGGCGGGGACGGGCCGACGCAGGGCGAGGACGAGGGCGACGCCCTGCGCGAAACCGGCCAACACGCCCTGGAATACGCCCAGTCCGTACTCGCTCACCATCTCGTCCGTGCCGGTGAGGGAGAGGCCGAGAGCGGCGAGGGAGACGAGCACGTACGTGAGGTGGCGCAGCCGACGGTGCCTGGGGAACAGGATGGGCGCGGTGTGCGGGGACCCGGCGCCGTCGGCGGTTGCGTTCACCCGGTCAACCCTAGGCACGGTGAGGGCGCTTCGCTGCCGGGCGGGGCGGGTGGGTGTGGGCGCGGACGACCCGTGAGCGGCGTGACGGGCGGCGCCTCGGACCCTGTTCGTACATCCGGAACGCCGCCCAGCAGACCGTCAGCGCCAGCGCGAACACCGGGAGCCAGGCCAGTCGGGCCGCCACCCAGGTCAGGTCGTCGGGGCGGGTGTGCAGGCCGGGCAGACGGCCCAGGGGCAGGGTCGCGGCCGTGGTGGCCATCAGGGCCGTCTGGTGCCAGAGGAAGACCGTCATTGCCGAGAGGTTGACCAGGGCCACCGCCGACCAGGCGAGCGGCCGGCGCAATGCGTGGCGCAACCGGTCCCGGAGCAGCAGGGCCAGGCCGCACTGGGCGAGGCCGAAGGTGACGGCGGCCAGGGTCGGCGGGTCCAGGTTGGAGATCGTGGTGCCGGGGACGCCGACCATCGACGCCGGGTAGCCAGCCCACAGGACGAGTGCCGCCGTCGCCGTCGTACCGCCGGCCAGCAGGACCCAGCCCGCCCGGGCCCGGTCCAGCTCGCCGCGGGTCCAGGCCGCGCCGAGGGTGTAGGGCACGAGCCAGCCCGCCGCCACGTTGACCCAGCCGAGCCAGGACGGGCCGCCGAGCCCGAAACGGATCAGGTCCACGTGCAGTACGACGGCCAGCGGCCACAGCGGGTTGAGCCGGGTCAGCAGAGGAGTGGCCGCCGTCAGGCCCGCGAACACGACCAGGAACCACATCGGCGACAACGCCAGTTTGACCAGGGCGCGGACCGTGTCGAAGTCCGTGCCGGACAGGAGCAGCGCGGCGGCCGTCACGGTCCACACGACGAGGACCGCGGCGACCGGGGTGAACAGCCGGGACAGCCGGGCGGCCAGCCATTGTCCGTACGTCGTGCCCCGGGCGCGTGCGGAGGCGTAGCCCCGGGTCGCCACATGGCCGCCGACCAGGAAGAACACCGCCAGCGTCTGGAACACCCAGGAGATGGGCGCGAGCCACGGCATGTCCCGCAACGGGCTCGCCGTGCGCAGGGTGCCGCTGTCCGCGACCAGCGCGGTCACCAGCCAGTGGCCCAGGACGACTCCGAGGATCGCGATGGCACGCAGGGCGTCCACGGCACGGTCCCGGTCGGGCGGGGTCGCGGCGTCGAGGCGGACGGCTGCCCGCCGGAGGCGTTCACGCATGGGTCACCTCCGTGGTCTCGCCGAGGACGATCCGGGCGAGGTTGGCCAGGGAGGCCGAGCCCGGTGAGAAGTAGTCGCTGTGGCCGCCGTCGCCGGCCGCGAAGACGCGGGCGCCGAACTCCGGGGACACCGGATCGGTGCCGAAGCCGACGGTCGTGCCGAACAGGTCGGCGCGGACGTGCGGAACGTCCCCCACCCAGTCGTCGGCGCCGCGCGCCGCCCAGACGCGGGCCGGAGTACGCAGTCCCGCGACGGAGTCGGCGCCCGTGCCGGGGCTGCCGACGAGGACGAGGTCGGACACGTCCAGGCCGGCGGCGGCTCGCCCGCAGACGACGGTGCCGTACGAGTGGCAGAGCAGCGCGATCCGCGCCGTGCGGCCGGTGACGCTGCGCAGCTGCCGTATGAACTCCCGCAGATACGGGGCCGCTTGGTCCGCCCGGCCCGCGGTCAGCACCGTGGCGCTCACCGTGCGCGGGGTGTCGTAGCCGAGCCAGGACACGACCGCCGTACGGGAGTCCGGGGCGTCGTGGGTCAGTTGGCGGCGGAGGTTCAGCGCGGTGGCGCGGAAGCGGTCGTAGGTGTCGAGCGAGGTGTCCGAGCCCGGCACCAGGACGGCTATGCGGTCGGCGTGGGCCAGGTCGCCGAGGACCTCCGTCGCCAGGCCCGGTCCGCGGCCGTCGTAGGCGAGGAGGTGACGGGCCGGGTCGGCCATGGTGCGGTCCGCGGCGGCGCGGCGCTCGTCCCCGTCGGCGGCGGCCATGCGGGACGCCTCGGCGGCGTTGGCGCCGTTCGCCGCGTACGTCTCGTCCAACGTGGCCGGGGTGAGCGGCGCGAGCGCGGCCGGAGCGGGGGCGGGGATCTCGGGCCGGGCCGCGGCCGAGAGGGGAATCACGACGGCGCCCATGACGAGCGCGGCGAGGAGCGCGCGGTGCCAACCGCCTTTACGGCGGGGCTTGTTGCGGGCGCGTGGCGCCTCGGCCTCTCCCGCCGGGCCCCTCTCCACCGAGTCGGCCACCGCAGTACCGGTATCCGCTCGGGCCTCAACAACCCCCATGTCCGTCTCCCCTCCCGCTCCGCCCGCCGTCGGGCCGATCTGGAAGGGAAATTACGGATCCGCGGTCGTCGTCCGCGTCCCGCCAGGGAACTCACCTGCGCCGTAGCTCTGAGGTACTACGGGTATGACCGGGGTGGACCGGGGTGGACCGGGGTGGACGGAACCCGCCCGAAGTCGGCGGCTCACCAAGCCAGTTGTGCGATCTCCTCCGCCACCACCGCGCACGCGTCTGCCGCCGGGTCGATCAGGGGGAAGTGGCCGACGTCCTCAAGGAGCGTGAGGCCCACGACCTCGCCGGACTTGGCCGCCGCGTCCGCGTACGACTCGGCGACCGCCTGCGGGACGTCGAGGTCTGCGCGGCCCTGGACCAGCGTGGTCGCGATGCCGGTGGGAAGCAGGAGCGTCGGATCGGCGTACGGCAGGCGCTCCGCGAACGTGGCCTCTCCACCCAGGAGTTGACCCGCCGCTCCCCCGCACACCGCGAGCTTCTCGGCGACCGTGAAGTCGGCGATCGGGGCGAGGGCGACCACGCCGCGCAGCGCGGCGGGGGCGTCGGTGCGCCAGGGGGCGTCCTTGGGGAGGACGTGCCGGGCGGCCGCCCACAGCGCGAGATGGCCGCCCGCCGAGTGCCCGGTGAGCACCGTGCGGCGCGAATCGGCCTGCGGAAGCGCCTCCCGGACGAGCGCGGGGAGTGCGTCGAGCGCCGCCGCGACGTCGTCGAAGGTCTCCGGCCAACGGCCCGCGACCGGGCTCGTACCGCCCTGCGCGGGCAGCGCGGCCCCCCGCCGGTACTCGACATTGGCCACCGCGAACCCCCGGCGGGCCAGGAAGTCCGCGAACGGGGTGATGTGCCGACGGTCGTACGGCGCCCGCCACGCGCCCCCGTGCAGTACGACGACCAGCGGCGCCGGTTCGCCCGGCACCCGCTCGCCGTGCGGGGCGTAGAAGTCGATCACCTGGTCGGGGTGGTCGCCGTACGCGGCGGTGCTGTCGGGTTCCACGGCGGGGTGCGAGAAGGCGGACTCCTCTTCCACGGCGGCTGCGGCGGCACGTGCGGCAGCGGAGTCGTCCGGCATGCTCCAACCTCTCAGCGACGATGGGGGCACCTCCCAGGCTTTCGGCACTGGGGGAGGACTTGGACGGAACGGGATGTGACGGGATATGGCGACCACGAGAGAAACACGCGGAGAAATTCGGCCGTCGGCCGGGACGCTACCAGGCCGGTGACGTGCACGGAGACCGCGGTTGTCACGCCCGGTGAGGCGTAAACGGTTCTGCGGTGCACGTCACCGGCACGTCACCGGCTTCTAACCGCTCCATCGACCCACGGCAGTTAGGTGAAGGTACGCGGTCTCCAGAGGTTCCGGCGGTCTCCAGAGGTTCTAGCGGACCAGGTCCCCCAGCACCCGCGCCGCCCGCTCCACGTCCCCGAACCCGACGTACAGGGGCGTGAACCCGAACCGCAGCACGTCCGGGTGCCTGAAGTCGCCGACCACACCCCGCTCGATCAGCCGCTTCATCACGTCGCCGGCGATGGGTGCCCCTCCCGCTCGAGCGAAGTCGAGAGTGGGGGAGCAGCGCAGCGCGACCTGGCTCCCCCGCTCCGCATGAGCCGCCGGAGTCACCGACTCCACCCGCCCCGACGGCACGTACGACGCCACGCACTCCAGGAAGAAGTCCGTCAGCGCGAGGGACTTGGCCCGCACCGCCCCGACCGAGACACCGTCGGCGTCCCACACGTCGAGGGCCGCCTCCAGGGCGAGCATGGACAGGATGTCCGGGGTGCCGACCCGGCCGCGCAGCGCGCCCGGCGCCGGTTCGTAGGCGGGCCGCATGCCGAAGGGTTCGGCGTGCGAGTTCCAGCCCGGGAGCGGGGAGTCGAAGCGGCTCTGGAGATCGGCGCGCACATACAGATACGCCGGTGAACCCGGGCCACCGTTCAGGTACTTGTAGGTGCAGCCGACCGCGAGGTCCACCCCGTGCTCGTCGAGCCCGACCGGCAGGGCACCCGCGCTGTGGCACAGGTCCCAGACGGCCACCGCACCCGCCGCGTGTACGGCGGCGGTGAGCGCGGGCAGGTCGTGCAGCCGGCCGGTGCGGTAGTCGACGTGGTTCAGGAGCACCGCCGCCGTACGGTCGCCGAGCACGCCCGGCACCTCGGCCGGGGCCACCGGCCGCACCGTGCACCCGGTCATCCGGGCCGCCGACTCGGCGATGTACCCGTCCGTGGGAAAGGTCGTGGCGTCGACGACGATCTCGTCCCGCCCCGAGCCCGCCATCCGCACGGCCGCCACAACCGCCTTGAAAACATTGACACTTGTGGAGTCGCCGACGACGATCTGCCCGGCCGCGGCCCCGACCAGCGGGGCGATCCGGTCGCCGATCCGCTCGGGCGCGGTCCACCAGCCGCTCTCGTCCCAGGACCGGATCCGCAGCTCGCCCCACTGCCGCCGTACGACGTCCTCGACCCGGCCGGGGACCGCCACCGGCAGCGCGCCGAGCGAGTTCCCGTCCAGGTACACCACGTCATCCAGGACGAACTGCGAGCGCACGCCGGCCAGTTCGTCGGCGGCATCCAACTTCTCTGCCTTCAGCGCGAGTTCAGACATGGGAGCGCGCCGTCCACAGCTCGGGGAAGACGTTCTTCTGCGCGCGCTTCTCCAGCCAGGCCACCCCGGCGGAGCCGCCCGTCCCGGTCTTCGCGCCCATCGCGCGCCGGGTGGCGACGAGATGGTCGTTGCGCCATCGCCACACCAGCTCGGCGACATCGGTCAACGCCTCGCCGAGCCGGGCGAGTTCAACACCGGGGTCACCGGAATAGAGGTCGGTCCACACCTTCTCGACCTCCTCCGACGGCTCGTAGCGCAGCGACACGTCACGCGTGAGCACGGCCTCCGGGACCGTATGCCCGCGCCGGTCGAGGAGCCTCAACACCTCGTCGTAGAGGCTCGGTTCGTGCAGTGCCTTCTCCAGCTCGGCGTGCACGCGCGGTGCCCCGCGGTGCGGGACGAGCATGGACGAGGACTTCTCGCCGAGCAGGAACTCCATCCGGCGGTACATCGCCGACTGGAAGCCGCTGCCCTCGCCGAGGGCCGCGCGGTACGAGTTGAACTGCGCCGGCGTGAGCTGGCCGAGGGGCCGCCAGGAGGCGTTGAGCGCCTCCAGCTCCCGTACGGAACGCTTCAACGCGTCGACCGCGACCGGCACCCGGTCCTCGCGCAGGGCCCGCGCGGCGGTCTCCCACTCGTGCACGATGACGGTGAACCACAGCTCCATCACCTGGGTGGTGACCAGGAAGACCATCTCGCCGGGGTCGTCGGAGCGGGTGTGCTGGAGGTGGGTGAGGACGTCCGCCTGGACGTAGTCCTCGTACGGGGTCGTCCCCTGGAAGTCGAGATGCGGGGCCTCGGGCTCCTGCGATTGCTGAGCCGGTTGGGACATCGCTGTCTCCTGATGCGTACTCCGGGTAGCGGTCCGCCCCTGCCGAATTCCGACACGGGGGCCCCGGTCCCCACCGGGCATCCTCCCCAATGGTCCCCCGAGACCGCAAGGTCCGCCTGGTCACACCAGGCGGACCCGCATCACCACACCCGGGCTGGCCCAGCGTCTGGGCCGCCGTCGGCGAGGAGTCCTTCAGGAACTGGCTGCACCGCGCGTACTCCTCCTGCTCACCGATCGCCTGCGCGGCTCGCGCGAGGGCGTGCAGGGCACGCAGGAAGCCACGGTTCTGCTCGTGCTCCCAGAAGAATGGCAGAAGATGTAACCGAGAATGGGAGGGGGTCACGGTACGACCGAGCAGGAGTGGCTGGACAACTTCGCGACTCAGCTGCCGGAGCGGGACCTGCAATGGGTGGCGGAGCTTGCCAGGATCTGCTCCGCGGAGTGGGCAGGGGACAAGCCGCCGACGGGAGAGATCCACGCGCGTCCAATGGATTAAAGTCCTGGCCAAAGCTTGCTGGGTGGTTCCGGACGCTGCTTCGGCGTCCGGAACCAGCAGGTCAAGACGGGTGCTGCTCCATGCCCAGTCCACGCAGTGATGGTCTCTGCCACCTCATCCGCTCACGCACGGCGAGGCGACGAGCAGTGGCTTCGCCCCTCCACGGATCACGCCGAGGGAGCCGGTTTCCTCCAGCGGGTTTCGGTCCTGAGGCGTAGGTGACCGTCAGGGGTGCGGTGAAGTTGCATGCCGTCGGAAGAGGGCGCCCAGGTTGCCTCAGGGTCGGCTCCGTTGCCGTGGGGCACCGGTTGCCAGGCCGGCGAGGCGGTGAGGGCGGGTGGCGTGTAGTCGGTGACGGATACCGTGATTCCGTCCTCGTCGGCACTCAGCAGCAGTTGGTAGGACGGTGCCATGCTGTGGAGGACCATGTACTGAGCGGCTACACGGGCCGTCTCGGCGAGGTCCTGGAGCATCCAGGCAGGGGTTCCGATCGCGGAGAGGACCGCGCGGGCCACCTGCCCCGTGGCCATGTTGCTGTCGGTGACACGGGGCAGTTCCAGGCAGAGGGAGATCTCCACCCCGGCTGTCGGCATGTCTGCGGAGTCGTCCTGGTCCTGCCGCTGGATGTAGGGCAGTCCCACGAGGTGAACGGTATGTCCCATCGGCTGTGTCCCTGATGTTCGTGAGTACGAACGGAGCGATTCATGGCCGGACCGAGGTGCGCACCTCTGCGGCCTTCACCGGAGAGCGAGGCCGGGGGCTGGGACCTGGGAGCGACGCTACACCGCTGACGCCGCACGGGATATGCCACTTTGAGTGAATCACGATGTACGTCCAGGGAGCGGCCGCTTGGTCCGGACCACGCTCGTGGCCGACGACCGGTCGGCGCCGTAAGAGAGGCATCCGCGTCGAGCGACCGGTGCTTGCCGAGCGCACCCCGGACGGCACTTTCGGTTGTACACCGCGGCTCGCGATGTCCCCGCCGAACGACTTCGCCGTCTGCCTCGTTGGGGCATGGGACCCACTGCACCGAGAGGGTGCGGCTCGGTGCGGGGAGAAGAGCCCGACCCAAAGGCAGACACCGACGGGTATCACTTCAAGTGAACACATGGCTACAGTTCGCGCGTGGAGGGTCACCGCGGACTCACCGGGTGCATGCTGAGGAGAGTGCCTTCCCGAGGGGAGCCGGCGTGGACGGGCGCACGGGCGCTGCACCGCGGGAGGGAGCGGTGGCGCCTCAGCTGCGGCTGGATGACCTGCTGGACGATCTGCAGGCGCAGATCGCGCGGGTACGTGCCACCCAGCAGCGTGTGCACGGGCTGCTGGAGGCGGTCCTGGCCGTCGGAACCGATCTGGACCTGGCCGTGGTGCTGCGACGGGTCCTGCAGTCGGCGATCACGCTGGTGGATGCCGAGTACGGGGCGTTGGGAGTACTGGGCGAGGAAGGCGGCCTGAAGCAGTTCGTCACGGTCGGCATGGACGAGGAGACCGTCGCCGCCACGGGGCACCACCCGCAGGGCCGGGGCATCCTGGGACTGCTGATCCGCGAGCCCCGCTCGCTGCGGCTGGCCGACCTCAACGCGCACCCGGACGCCACCGGTTTCCCGGCGGGGCATCCGCCGATGCACGGCTTCCTGGGTGCTCCCGTCCGGGTACGTGAGGCGGTGTTCGGCAACCTGTACCTGACCGACAAGCGCGGCGGGGCGGGGCGGAGTTCGACGCAGACGACGAGGTGGTGCTGGCGACGCTGGCCGCCGCGGCCGGGGTGGCGATCGACAACGCCCGCCTGTACGACGCCGCCCAGCGCCGCGAACGCCGGCTGTCGGCCAGCGGCGAACTGACCCGAAGCCTGCTGCACGGAAGGGACCCCGCGGAGGTCCTGAACGCCTTCACCGCCACGGTCCGCGAGATGGCCGAGGCCGCTCTGGTGACCCTTGCCGTGCCCGTTCCCGGCACCTCGGTCCTGGTCGTCGAGGGCCGCCACAGGCCGGGACACCGACCGCGTACGCGGGCTGGTCCTGCCGGACACCAACCTGGCCGCGAGCGTCTACAGCTCCGGGAGACCATCACCACCGACGACTGGAGCACCGACCCCCGAACGGAACACGACACCACCCCGCTCCCCCGGGGCCGGCCTTCCTCGTCCCGCTCGGCACCCCCGAGCACGTGCGCGGCGTGCTCCAGGTCTCCGGTCTTCCCGGCCGCCCCGCCTTCGGCGACGCGGTCGTCGCGATGATCGCCGGATTCGCCAACCAAGCCGCGCTCGCCCTGGAGATCGCCGAACACCGTCGCGCGGCCGAACAACTCCTGATCGCCGGCGACCGCGACCGCATCGCCGGTGACCTGCACGACCTCGCCGTCCAGCGGCTGTTCGCCGCCGGACTGTCCCTGCGCTCACTCCGCGCACAGTGCGCCGACCGCCCACCGGCCACCGAACGCATCGAAGGGGTCGTGGACGACCTCGACGAAGCCATCAAGATCATCCGGTCCACGGTCCGCGCCCTCACACCGCACGACACCCGCACCCGCACCCGCACCGGCACCGGCCTGCGGACCCGGCTGGTCGCCGAGACCGGCCGGGCCTCCGCGGTCCTGGGCTTCAGCCCCGCGCTGCGGATGACCGGCCGGCTGGACACCCAGGTCGCCGACGACCTCGCCGACCAGCTGATCGCCGTACTGCGCGAAGCCCTCACCCGTACCGCCCAGCATGCCCACGCCAGCACAGTGGACGTCGCCGCCGAGGCCACCGCCACCCACCTGACGCTACGAGTCGCCGCTGACGGCCACGGCATCGACCCCACCCGCGCTCGCAGCAGCGTGCCGGCCGGCCTCCACGCCCGTGCCACGGAACTCGGCGGCACCCTCACCCTCGCTCCCCGACTGCCCACCGGCACCACCCTGGAGTGGACCGTCCCCCTCCCCGCCGACGGCTGAACCTGCCGGGAAACACCACCGGCACGCCGAGGACCGATCCACGCCGACTGGTCCGCAGACCGGGGCGGGGGGTGGTGGTTCGACAACGGTGAGACGTCGACTCCGGCGGGGAAGGAGCCGGTCGTCCATACCGGTGGCCCGTTGGACCCAAGCAGCGTGTGTTGCGGTGCGACAACGCTGGAGTTGTCGGCTGAGGGAGATGTGACCAGCACGCCGACACGAGAGTCCCCGCGAGTCCGGCAAAGGGGCGCGCGGGGAGGAAGAGGCAGAGCTGTGATGCCGAAGACGCTGTCCGTGCCCCAGGAGGTTCACGCACTGTTGGCCGATGGCTCCGCCCTGCGGATCAGGCCCGCCCGGCCCGGTGACCGCGAGCAGGTGCTGCGGCTGTACCAGGAGCTTTCGATGGAGAGCCTGCGGTTCCGGTTCTTCGGCCCCAGCCGGCACTTGATGGAACGGGCCGCGGACAAGGCGTGCTCGCTGCCGCGCGACGGCTATCTGGCACTGGTGGCCGACGACGGCAAGTGGATCGTGGGAATCGCGGAGTACGACACCGCCGTCGGTCAGCCGGGCGAGCCGAGGTGCGCGGAGATAGCTCTCACCGTCGCGGACGAATGGCACGGTCACGGGGTCGGCACGCTGCTGATCGAGCACCTGGTTCGCGCGGCGCAGGCGGAGGGCGTCCGCCGCTTCACGGCGGACGCCCTCGCGGACAACCGTGCGGTGCTGCGGATGTTCCGTGATCTGGGTCTGCCCGTTTCGTGGCGCCAGGACGGCACCGAGGTCCACTGCACACTGAGCCTGGAACAGAGCGAGGACTACTTGTCCGCGGTGGAGGCCCGCGAGCGCGCAGACATGGCCGCTCCAGCCGTGGCCGAAGTCACCGAGCAGTGCGGTCGGTCCGCGATCCGCTTCCTGGTCACCGTCACCTCCAGGCTCCGTGCGGCCGAGGCGTCGACCCTGTCGGTAACGGTCGCGCACCGCCCGCGCCCTGGAATTGCCGGGATGGTGGTGCGGTCGGGCGGGGTGGGCATCGGGTTACCGGTCGGTCTGTTCCGGCTGGGGATCGGCGTATCCGCGTTTGTCGCTCTCGGCAAGACACACGACGTCAGCGGCCAGGTTTGTGCCGGTGCTGACGCTGGACACCGACCGTTCCGGGATCCTTACCTGCGCCGACTGGGCTGAGGAGGAACCGGGGACACCCAAGGGCTAGGAGCAACAGACAAGGAGGAGTGAGCGATGAACGACGAGCGGAAGACCCTCTGGGACTACGGCGCACACGCTCCCGGTCCTCCCCTGAGCGGGCATGTGCTGGTCGGGGTGGACGGGTCGGAGAGGGCAACACGGGCCCTGGATCGCGCGGCCGAGGAGGCACGGGTGCGCCGGACGCCGCTGGAGATCCTGCACGGCTGGCCGTGGGCCAGGCATGGCGTGGCAGTGGCGCAGCCCGGCAAGGAGGACGTGCGGTGCCTCATCGACAGGGCGCAGAGCGTGCTGGAGTTCGCCGCCGGACGGGTGCACGAGAGGGTACCCGGGCTCGACGTGGTGACCACACTGAGCCCCGAACCAGCGGCGTCGGAGCTGGTTCGCCGCGGTGAGGGAGCGGCGCTGACCGTCGTCGGCAACCGAGGTCTGGGACGGGCCACCGGGCTCTTGGCCGGCTCCGTGAGCCTGAGTGTCGCCGCTCACTGCGGCAGCCCGTTGCTGGTGGTGCGTGGCGAGTCGGAACAAGGGGGGCCGGCGGACGCCACGGTCCTGGTGGGCATCGCCGACGAAACGGATGCCGGTGCTGGTGCCGCGCGCTTCGCGTTCGAGGAGGCGCACCAACTGGGAGCGCGGGTACGGGTCCTGCACATGTGCTCCGTACCGGAGTTGTCGGGCAGTCCGGGTGCACCTCGCCCCGGGCGGCCGGAGCCGGAACCGAACAACCCGGTCCGCATACAGGAAACCGGGGACGCCGTACCCCGTGCGACCGTCGCCGCGCTGCGCGAGAAGTTCCCGGAGGTCGGGGTCCGGTTCGACACCGTGTGGCGCGATGCGGCCGATGCCCTCGTGGACGCCACCCGCGCGGCCGACACGGTCGTGATCACGGCGCATCGCCACAGCGGACGAGGCCACGGCAGGCAACTCGGCCCGGTCGAGCACGCGCTGCTGCACCGCGCGCACTGCCCGGTCGCGCTCGTGCCCGTCGCCTGGGAACCGTGAAGAACCCGAACCAAGAGGAGCAGGAGGAAGCGGTAATGCGGTACTGCAGGGTCAAGGAGGTCATGACCAGCGAAGTCGTGTCCACGCGATGCGACGCGCAGTTCAAGGAAGTCGCCCGGCTGCTGGCGGAACACCGCATCAGCGGGCTGCCCGTGGTGAACGACGAGGAGAAGGTCGTCGGAGTGATCTCCGAGACCGATCTGCTGTACCACCAGGTGCGGCAGGAACCGCGATACGGGCACAGGCGTTTCCACCTGCCGAAGCTGACCCGCTCCGCGCGTGTGACCGCGGACAAGGCCCATGCCACGACGGCGGAACATCTCATGACACGGCCCGCCGTCATCACCGCCCCGGATCAGTACGTGACGGAGGCCGCACAGACCATGGAGCAACACGATGTGGAGCGGCTGCCCGTGGTGGACGCCAAGGACCACCTGGTCGGCATCGTCACCCGTGGCAACCTGCTCCAGGTCTTCCTGCGCCCGGACGACGAGATCCGCCGGGACGTCATCAACCAGGTGACCCAGGGGATCGACTGTCCCCGGTACGCGGTGGACGTCACCGTCGACGACGGGGTGGTGACGCTGAAGGGACATCTGGACGGCCGAAGCGACGCCGCGCTCGCGGCGCGGATCGCCGGACGGGTGGACGGGGTCGTGGTGGTCACCGACCAACTCACCTACCGCCCGGACGACTCCAGGCCACCGGGCCCGACCACCGGGCCCGCAGGCCACGTCTAGGTCCGTCAGCGCCCCGCCGCCTGTTCCCGGCGGCGGGACCGGGGCGGGACACGGTGCTTCTCGTGCTGCCCCATGACATCGGGGACGGGCCGCCTGGAGGTGGCGAGCGTGGCGTGCGTCTTGTTGTCGTAGCCGAGCCGCAGGATCATCTGCGGATGCTGTCGGCCGATGACCATCCGCCGTACCTGCTCGCGCAGTTCGGGCAGTTCCAGCGGCTGAGTGTGCACGGCCGCGGCGACGCGGTGGACGGTGGCATACAAAAGGACGCGTTGGAGGCTCTGTCCGGTCCTGAGCCAGTCGTCACGCAGGTCGTGCCGAGTGGTCAGGAGGACGACCAGGCCGAGAGCCGGGTGAGCGATGTGCCGTGCCCGCTCCTGTTCGTAGCCCATCCGCGCGTGACCGGCGTAGTCGCGTCCGGCGAAGGCGGTGGTGTCGGGGCTGCGCGGGTACGCGCCGGCCGGGATGCCGTCGCGGCGGCGACTGCCTCTCGGCGGGGCCCAGTTGGCGAGCTCCGTGGTGAAGAGGGGGTGGGTCCGCTGTACGGACTCCGCTGTGCGGATGAGGCCGGCGAGCCGACGTAGGTCCTCCGCGCGGGTCAGGGTGGTGCAGAGCTCCGCGCCTTCGTGGCGGGCGTGTCCGCGCAGCTGTTCGATGAGGTGGGGAGGGAGCGGATCGGGCTGGAACGGGCCGCGGTGGGTGTGGCGCCGCGGCAGCGCGGCGAACATCGCCTCCTCGTCCGCGGTGGGACGGGCATACGGACCCCAGCGGACGGTGGCCAGGAGCCACGGCAGTCCGGGATCGGGGAGGAGGCGCAGCCGGGGCAGGAAGCCGAGGTGCCGCATGGCCAGCCGCACGTTGAACAGGGCCGCGCCGCAGCCGATGAGCATCTCCCGGCCGTCCGGGTCCGCGGCCGGGAGGCGGCGGATGGGATCGGCGTGCAGCTGCAACTCGCCGTCCCGGCTGACGAAGCGCCAGGGCTGGGTGTTACAGGGGGAAGGCGCCGTGACGGCCGCGCGGACGAGGTACTGGGCCGCGGGATCGGGCGGTGCAAAGGTGGCGGTCATGACCGGTACCGCCGTTTCTGCCGTCGGGTTCGTGCGCCGTTTCCAGACGGCGGGAGCGAACCTGTGAGAGTGGAGCCCGTGAGGCGGAAGTCACGTCCAGGTCCGTCGTGCGAGAACCGGCCCACCGGATCGCGTCGCGTGCGAACTTCTGGTGAGGGCTCGGGAGAGTCCGTACGGCCGCCTCACGGGGTCAGTGTCGAGCGTGTACCCCGGGAGCGGGCTTCGGCAGAGGCCCGAAGGCCCGTTCCGGGGGCCGAACGGCCCCTGGCACGTGTCTTTCGGCCCCTGCTCCGGCACCGCTTGCGGTGTGAATCTGGGGAGGAAGCCACTCATACGCCGGTTTGGGGACCGGCGTCGGCCGCCCATGGCGGCACCTTGGGAGGGGCGGGTCGGGTTGCCCCGGCCTGCCCCTGCCGGGTCTACGCGGGCGACGACTGTCCGTGCACAGCCCGCGCCGGCGCGGTCACGTGTCCGGGACCAGCACCACAGGACCTGTCGCGTCGCGTACGGCGGCTTGTGCGACCGTGCCCAGCCTAGGACCGGTGGCGGCCGGCCCCAAGCGGTGGCCGAGCACGGTGAGACACGACTGCCGGGCTGCCGCGACGACGGCGCCGGCGGGGACATCCTCCAGGCAGACCTCCTCCACCCGCACGTCCGGGAACTTCAGCCTCCAGTGCAGCAGGGCCCGGGTCAGCAGGTTCTCGGCCCGCCTGGCATGAGGCGCATGACCGTGACGCCTTGCCATGACCGGGTATGCGGGGAGGAGGCCGGGCGGCAGCCAGGCGTACAGGGCGCGCACGGGGACGTCGCGCAGGGCCGCTTCCTCGAAGGCCAAGGAGATGAGGCTGTCCTGCGGGTGATGACCGGCGTCGAGTGCGAGCAGGACGGGGCCGCTTGGTGGCTCGGGCGCCGGGCCGGCGGAGCGTATGAGGATGACCGGGAAGTCGGCCAGAGCGGCGGTCCTGGTGCTGGTGGAGCCCAGCAGGAGGCTGGACGTGGTGCCCAGGCCGTGGGAGCCGAGGGCGAGGAGTTCCGCTTCGGCGCCGGCGGTCAGCAGTGCCTCGTGGGGCGGCGCGTTCAGGAGTTCGGTGTCGATGTCGAGCACCGGGTGGCGAGCGCGCAGCCGGTCGACCGCCAGGTCGAGGGAGCGGGTGGCCCAGCGCCGGCGCGCGGACGCCTCGGGCGCATCGGGCGGCGTACCCGCTGACGCGGGCCAGGCGGCGACCAGGTGCAGTGGGCTGCTGCGGAGTTCGGCCTCACGGGCTGCCCAGACCGCGGCAGCAAGGCTGGCAGCGCTGCCGTCGATCCCGACGATGACGGGTCGGCTCATGATCACGCATCTCCGATCGGTGGTGCGGACGGAGCTCCCGGAGAGGAGCCACGGACTCGATCCCCGCCTTTGCGGGAGAGAGGGGGCCGCTTCCACCCTCGCGGGAGCGCGGTGGTGGGCAGCAGGGCTTCCCGGCTCTCGCAGTGGGGCCGAGCGGCCCTGGGGCGCACTGGATGTCGCGGGAATCCCGGTGCGGGCCGAACCAGTGTCACTGAGGCCGGAACGTTCCGCTGCTCGGGCGTCTGGCAGGGCGTTTGCCGCCTTGTCAGCCGAACTCGACCGTGACCTCGGGCGGGACGCGCAGCGTGTTGTGGACGGCGCAGCGGCCGACCACCGCGCACAGGGTCTCGCGCAGGACCGGGTTGAGCGGAGCAGGCAGCAGGATGCGTATGCGAACGGATAAGAGGCGAGGTGCTCCGTCCTGTGCCGTCGCGAAGTCCGCCTCGACCCGTAGCTGGTCGTACGGCAGGTGGAGGAGCCGGAGAAACCGGACCGCGTCGCACGCGGCGCAGGAGGCGAGGGAAGTGACGAACAGTTCCACCGCCGTGGGGCCGTCGTTGTCTCCACCTGCCTCGACCGGCTCGTCGACGGTGAGTTCGTGGCCGCGCACCAAGGCGGCGAACAAGTGGTCCGAGACATGTGCGACCTCAATCCGCCCGGGTGACGCCGTAACGGAGTGGGCGGAGTACGGGAAGCGGGAATCGCGGGTCGGTGAGGTCGCGGTCATCTCGTATCTCCTTCACCGAAGCTGCCGTGTGCCCGCCGCACTCCGGAATCGGGTCCGGGGGCCGGTGTGAGCCAGGACAGAGCGCGGCCGATGTCGGCGAGGGTGACGATGCCGACGAGATCCCCGTCGCCGAAGATCAGGGCCCTGCGGTCCCTGCTCGCCTCCAGACGGGGCAGCAGGTCCACGACCAGGTCGTCCGGTACGGCCCTGATCACGTCGGACAGCGGGCGCATCACGTCACCGATCAGCGTGGTCGAACGGGCCTGGAGGGGGACCCGGTTGACGAGCGTGACCGTGACCAGGCCGACCGCCGAGCCATCCGGGGCGAGGACGGGGAAAGCGGAGTGCCGGTAGCGGCCGAAGGGGCCCTCGGCCAGGAATCCAGCGACGGAGGCCCTGGCCGGGACAGTGACGGGGTCACGGGTCATCACACGGCTCACCGGTATCTCGTCCAGGGCGCCGCGCAGTTGGGCCTGCCGCTCCTCCGCGGTCGCGGTGGTGATCAGGAACCAGCCGATCAGCGCGGGCCACAGTCCTGACAGATCACCGCCGAAGAGCATCGCCGCGAAGCCGCTGATGATCATGAACCAGCCCAGTACCCGGCCCGCCGCGGCAGCACCTCGGGTGGCGCGGACCGGGTCGCCGGTGCGGTGCCACAGGAACGCGCGCAGCAGCCTGCCTCCGTCCAAGGGGGCAGCAGGCAGCGCGTTGAAGACGGCCAGCACGATGTTGATCGCGGCCAGCCACGCCACCGCCTCGACCACCAGCCCCGATGCACGCAGTGCGTCCAGCCACAACGCCAGCCCGGTGAACAGCACACCGACCACAGCGCTGGTGAGCGGGCCCACCGCGGCGATGCGCAGCTCCGCGCCGGGTGTGGGTGCCTCGCCGCGCAGCCGTGCGACGCCGCCGAGCATCCACAGGGTGATGCCGTCGACCTGAACGCCGTTGCGGCGGGCCACTACCGCGTGCGCGAGTTCGTGGGCCAGCAGCGAGGCCAGGAACACCACTGCGGCCAGCAGGCCGAGGGACCAGTACACCCAGGCGGGACGTCCGGGATGGGCGTCGGGGAAACGACCGGCCGCGAGCGTCACGGTCACCAGCATGACGATGACGAGCACACTCCAGTGCAGGCCGACGCGGACACCGGCGATCCGCTTCAGGGAGACGGTTTCCTTCATCGGTCGTCCCGCCTCTCCGCGCCCGGTCCCGGAAGCCGGATTCCCGTCCCGTCCGCCCCGAGGCCGAGCGCGTTGCCTCGTATGGGCAGGCGGGACGGATGTGACCCGCTCACTCCGGCGTATCCAGGCACTGGGCGGCCAGCTCCCTCAGCCGGCCCTCCTTGGTCCGCAACCGCCTGCCCTCGGCCTGCCAGCCACGACGAGCCTGGAGATGCCGGCGGGGCGGCTCCCGCCGTCGCCAGTCCTCAAGAGCGAAGGCTGTGCACGCGTCCTCGACGACCAGCACCATCACGCTCGGAAGTTGGAGCGCCGCCTCCACTCCGACGGTGCGCTGCGCGCACCGCAGGGCCAGAACGGCCGTCGGACGCTCACGCGATCGACGCCAGGGGATTGTGCTCATGGTGACCTCCTCAGAAGCCCTCCCCGCAGTACCCGTGTGGTGCGTCGTGCTGTTGTACGGCCGGGCGTGTCGTCACCCTGCCCTCCGGACGCGAGCTTCGGCAGGGGCCGACCGGGCCGTCACCCGGCCGATCGGCCCATCACCGGGGGCGGTCACCGGTCGGTCCGGATGTCCGAGATAAGCCGTGTGGCCAGGTCGGACTGGATCATCAAGCGAGTGTGGTGGACCCGGTGGCCGGCGTCCTGCCAGGTGAGAGTGGCCCGGGTCCAGCAGTGCCCCATACCGCTGTCGTTGTAGACGACCTTCCACTCGGTCGGAACGCTCTTGCCGCGCAGCACGCCGTCCATGTGGTGGACCGCCTCCCAGCGGGCGAGGCTGCGGCGCAGATCCGCGGTCAGATAGTGGCTGCGGAGGGCGTCGGTCAGGCGTCCGTGACCGGAGTCGTAGAGGGCGTCGGTGTACGCACCGTAGAAGTCGGTGACGTGGTCGACGGTGGACTGCGGGCTGCCGCTGCGGCTCGGAGCGGTGACAGTGGCCGTTGCCGTTGCATCCGCTGTGTCACCGACCAGGGCCGCCGGTGCGATCAGTCCGATCGCCAGCACCGCGGCACCCAGGCAGACATGGTGTAACGCACGGGACGTCGGCATGGTCCTCTCCTCCCCTCGTCCGTGCGGGGGCCAAAGGCATTCCTCACTTTCAGTACACCGCTTCGGCGTCACGGTGACCGAGGGCCAAGTGGCCTTGGAAAGAGAGCCGTTCGGCATCCCCTGACGGCTGCCTTCGATGCGCCCGCGCCGGGGCTCCGGCGGTCGTCAGGCCGAGCGCCGTGGCGGTACGTGGGCCTCGGGAGAGGCGACATGGGCCGTGAACCAGTCCCGGGCCAGTTCGGCGACGATGGCGAGGGCATCGGGCTCGGTGAAGAGGTGGGTGGCACCCGGGACGACGGAGAGGCCGTGTTCGCAGTGCATCCGGTCGGCGGCGAGACGGTTGAGGCTGAGGACCCGGGAGTCCCGGCTGCCCACGATGAACAAGGTCGGCGCCTTCACCTGCGCCAGTGCGGCGGGGGTGGCCAGGTCGGGGCGCCCGCCGCGGGAGACGATCGCGCGGATGTCGGCCCCGTGGGCCGAGGCTGCCTCCAGCGCGGCGGCGGCTCCCGTACTGGCCCCGAAGTAGGCCACGGGGAGGGCGGTGCGGTGGCGCAGCCAGACGGAGGCGGCGTGCAGGCGCCGGGCGAGCAACAGCACGTCAAAGACGTTGCTCCGGTCCGCTTCCTCCTCCTCGGTGAGCAGGTCGAGCAGCAGCGTGGCCAGCCCGGACCTGTTGAGGGTCGCGGCGACGTACCGGTTGCGCGGGCTGTACCGGCTGCTGCCGCTGCCGTGTGCGAATGCCACCACCGCCCGGGCCGAGTCGGGGAGTGTCAGACTCGCGGCCAGCGACACACCTGCGGCGGGCACTTCGACTTCCCGGCTGGGCGGCGGATGAGGACCGACCGGGGCGCGGGGTGCGGACGCGGGCCGGGCGGAACGGGTGAGAAGCGCGATCACTTCGGCGTCGGTCGTCTGCGTGAAGTCCTCGTACCAGGCGCCGACCGAGCCCAGGTACTGGACCGACCGCAAGCAGACGACCCGGTCGGCCACCTCGTGCAGGCGCTCGACGGTGGAGGCTGGTCCGACGGGTACCGCGAGGACGATCCGGGCCGCGCCCTGGCCGCGTACGATCCGACAGGCCGCCTCTGCCGTGGCCCCGGTGGCCAGCCCGTCGTCCACCACGACCACCGTCCGCCCGGCGACCGGGACGCGAGGCCGCCCGGCACGGTAGCGGCGCACGCGTCGGCCGACCTCGGCCTGCTCTGTGCGCTCCACGGCCGCCTGCTCCGCCGGGCTCGGCCGGGTGTCGTCGACAGCGTTTTCGTTGAGTACGCGTACCCCGTTCTCCCCGACGGCGCCGAATCCCAGTTCCGGCTGCCACGGCACGCCCAGCTTGCGCACAACGAGCACGTCCAGCGGCGCGTCGAGCGCCTGGGCCACTTCGTACGCCACGGGCACCCCGCCGCGCGGCAGCCCCAGCACCACCACGTCCTGGCCGCGCAGAACATCCAGACGACGGGCCAGCCGCCGGCCGGCCGCCCTGCGATCGTCGAAACGCATGACGCAGCCTCCCCGCGCGGACCATGGACCGCGGCCCGGCAGCACTCGGCCGCCCTGCTGCGGGCGTTGCCTTCAGGTTCCTTCCTCCCTGCCTCCTCCATTGCAGCGCGCTGTCGACGGGTCCGGCAAGGACAACCGGCCCTGGCTGTGGACCATCCGGCCCCTGTCCGACAAGGGCGCGAACGGAGACGAACGACACGAGAGCGTCAGTCTCCGGACGAATCCGCCGGCCTGCGGTGTCGTGGCCGGGACGGCAGCGCGGCGAAGGCCAGGACGGCCCCGCCCGCGGCGACCACGGCCCCGACGGACAGCCCGAGGCCCATGCCGCTGACGAATGCCGAGCGGGCCAGCTCCGCAAGCATCCGTCCGGCAGTACCGCCCACTCGTCCGGCCAGTCCCAGCGCTCCGCCCAGCGAGCCGAGCACAGTGTCGGACACGCCTTGCGGCAGCCGGTAGGGGGCCAGCGGCGGGCCCATGCGGTCCTGGTAGCGAGTCGTCAGCAGACTGCCGATCACCGCCACGCCGAGCGCCCCGCCGAGCTGGACGGAGACGCCGTTGGTGGCCGAGCCCACCCCGGTGTCCCCTTGCGGCAGGGTGCCCATGAGGGAGTCGAGCGAGGCCGGTACGACCAGCCCTGCACCGAGCCCGAGCAGCAGCATGCCGGGGAGCACGTCCCCGTAGGTGGCGGAGACGTCCGCGGCGGACAGCTGCCACAGGCCGCCCGCGACGGCCAGCAGCCCGGTCCCGACCACGGCCTTGGTGCCCGCCCAGCGGACGAGGAGAGGGGACAGCGGCGCGACCAGTGCCAGCAGTCCGGCCACCGGCAGGGATGCGCCCCCCCGGTCTGCAGGGCGCTGTAGCCGAGGCCGAACTGCAGGTACTGGGTCAGCACGAACAGGGCTCCGAACAGCCCGAACATCGCCAGGGACACGGAGGAGGTGGCGATCGAGAAGCGGCGTTCACGGAAGAAGTCCAGGTTCAGCATGGGATGGGTACTGGCCCGCTCCCACAGGGCGAAGCACACCAGCACCACCAGCCCGCCGCCGCCCGCGCCGAGCACGACGCCCGACGTCCAGCCGCGCACCGGCGCCTCGATGACCGCCCACAGCAGCAGCCCCAGCCCGACGATCGACAGGACCGCCCCGGCCGGATCGGGCCGCAGTGCCGCGGGATTGCGGGAATCCGGCACCAGCAGCAGCGCGCACACCAGACCGACGGCGGCGAAGGGGATGTTGACCCAGAACACCGACGCCCACCAGAAGTGGCCGAGCAGCAGCCCGCCGGCCACCGGCCCGATGGCGATCCCGAGTCCGCTGGTCGCCGCCCACACGCCGATAGCCCGGCGCCGCTCACCTGGGTCACGGAACAGGTCCGTGATGATCGACAGAGTGGCCGGCATCATCATCGCCGCGCCCACGCCCATGCCGGCCCTTGCCGCGATGAGCATCCCCGTCGAGCCGGAGTACGCGGCCCCACGCCGACGTCACCCCGAACACCGCCAGCCCCGCCGTGAACACCCGGCGACGGCCGAACCGGTCCGCGGTGCTGCCCGCCACCAGTATCAGCCCGGCGAAGACGAGCGCGTAGGCGTCCACGATCCACTGCAGTTGGGTGGTCGTCGCTCCGAGTTCCCTGACCAGAGTCGGCAGCGCCACGTTCAGGATCGTGTTGTCCAGCGTCACGATCAGCAGCGACACACAGAGCACGACCAGTGCCACCCAGCGGCCCGCCGCACCGCGGTCCTCCGGCGCCGCGGCCTGTGGCGGCACACCTCGCAGATTCGTCATGCCTCCATACGGCGCCCCACACGGCCCGCCAGGCAGGTACCGAACGTCCCCCGCGCAGGGGCCGGGACGTCCCTGGACCGGCCCGAGTACCGGCCATGCAGCGGGGTTGCAGCGTCCCTCGTCCTAGCCTCGGCATCAGCAGAAGGAGCTGCAGCCAAGGGAGCTGAGAACCATGTCTCCTGCCGTGACACTCCGCAGCCTGCTCGGCCTGAGCGACGAGCCCGCCGCGCTGAAGGACTCCGTACTGGTCATGATCGACTGTCAGAACACCTACCGGCAGGGCGTTATGCGCCTTGAGGGCGTCGAGGAAGCCCTCGCCGAGGCGGCCCGCCTGCTGGCCCGCGCACGGGCGGCGGGCATCCCGGTCTTCCACGTCATGCACGACGCGGGCAAGGGATCTGCGTACGACATCACCGCCCCCATCGGCCGGATCAGCGAGGAAGTCGCACCGCGGCCCGGTGAACCCGTCGTCGTCAAGAACTTCCCCAGCTCGTTCTTCCGGACCGACCTGGACGAGCGCCTGGGGACGACGGGGCGCGGCGACCTCGTCCTGGCCGGATTCATGACCCACATGTGCGTCGACTCGACCGCCCGCGACGCCTTCAACCTGGGCTACCACTCCACGATCGTGGCCTCCGCCACCGCGACCCGCGCACTGACCGGAGCCGACGGCACGCAGGTACCGGCCGCGGCGCTCCAGGCCGCGTCCCTTGCGGGCATCGCCGACCTCTTCGCCGTCGTCGTGGGCAAGGCCGACGACATCCCTGGCTGAGACAGCTGCTTCGGGTGCGACGGCCGTGCGGGAAGGGCGACAGGAAACGATGGAAGGACGAACGATGAGCATCAGCGGCGACTGGTACAACGAGTTCGGTTCGCACCTGCGGATCACGGCGGACCCGAACGGCAGCATCAGGGGCACCTACATCTCGGCCACCGGCCACGCCGTAGGCACCTACCCATTGGTCGGACGCTACGACACGGCCGCCGTCCCTGGCCACGGGACCCCGCTCGGCTGGGCGGTTGCCTGGCGCAACGGGCGGACCGACGCCGGGTCGGTGACCAGTTGGAGCGGCCAGTACTACGAGGACGGTGGGGAGAAAATCTATGTCACCTGGCTGCTCACCGCGTCCGCGATCGCGACCAGCGCCTGGGAGGCCACGTCTGTCGGACAGGACGTCTTCACGCGTGAACTGCCCTCCCCGGAAGGGGCTGAACAGCTCCTGCGGCACGCCGAGGCACCCACCGACCCGTATCCCGTCGACGAGCTGACGCCCGTGTGAGTTGGGTGCGGATACGGACGGCCGGAGATACCTGATCCGTGATCCCGGTGCCTCCGGCCGTGCTGCCGTCGGGGCTTCCGTCAGGCGATGGTGATGCTGTCGTCGAGGTAGACGTCCTGGACCGCGTTGAGTAGTTCGACGCCTTCGGCGGCGGGCCGTTGGAAGGCTTTGCGCCGGTGATGAGGCCGGTGCCTCCGGCCCGTTTGTTGATCACCGCGGTGCGGACGGCCTGCGCGAGGTCGTCCTGGACGGCCGAGGCGCCGCCGCTGTTGATCAGCCCCGCCCGGCCCATGTAGCAGTTGGCCACCTGCCAGCGGGTGAGGTCGACGGGGTGGTCGGTGGTGAGCCTGTCATACACGAGCGGGTCGGTCCGGCCGAAGCCCAACGCCCGGTAACCACCGTTGTTCTCCGCCTGCTTCTGCTTGACGATGTCCGCCTCGATGGTCACGCCGAGGTGGTTGGCCTGCCCGGTGAGGTCGGCCGACACCGCGTAGTCCGTGCCGTCCTTCTTGAACCCGGGGTTGCGCAGGTAGCACCACAGCACGGTGAACATGCCCAGTTCGTGGGCGCGCGCGAAGACCTCACTGGTCTCGCGCAGTTGACGGTCCGACTCCTCGGAGCCGAAGTAGACCGTGGCGCCCACGCCGACCGCGCTGAGGTCGAAGCACTGCTGGACGCTGCCGAACATGACCTGGTCGTGATGGTTGGGGTAGGTCAGCAGCTCGTTGTGGTTGAGCTTCACGATGAACGGGATCCGGTGCGCGTAGCGCCGTGACACGGCCCCGAGGACGCCGAGCGTGCTGGCGACCGCGTTGCAGCCGCCTTCCAGGGCGAGTTCGACGATGTTCTTGGGGTCGAGGTAGCGGGGGTTGGCGGCGAACGCGGACGCTGCGGAGTGCTCGATGCCCTGGTCGACCGGCAGGATCGACACATACCCCGTGCCGGTCAGCCGGCCGTGGTCGAAGAGGGACTGCAGACTGCCCAGTACCGGCGGCGAGCGGTCGGTCGCGGCCACGACTCGGTCGACGAAGTCGTCACCGGGCAGCACCAGGTCCTCCTTGCGAATCCCCTCGGCGGTGTGGGTCAGCAGATCTTTGGCGTCGTCGCCCAGCAGGGCTTGGATGTCGGTCATCGTTCCGCCTCTCCTGTCACTCGCGGACCCACCGGCCAGTGCGGCTCGCGATCATGCCGAACCGTGCGTGGAAGCCCGGAGGCGCTCATGCCGTGGTGGAAGATGTCCGGGAGGCATCGATCCGGTACCCGACGTGCGCGCGGACCGAGACCACGCCGTCAACATTCCGACACAGCCGTTCGATGATGGGGATCAGGCTGTTCGACTCGACGGATCCTCGGAGAGTCACCTGTCCCTCGTACACCTCGACCGTGACCTCTGAAGGAGCGAGGCACAGTGTCCGTTGCAGCACGTCGGGGGTGATCTCGTCACGGATGGCGTCGTCCCGGCGCAGGAAGATGCGCAGCAGGTCACCCCGGCTGACGATGCCCATGAGCCGGTCGGCCTCGTCCACCACGGGCAGCCGCTTGACGTTCCGGAGCGCCATGAGACGGGCCGCCTCGACCACGGGCCACTCAGGACGTGCACACACAGCGGGAGCCGACATCAGCTCCTCGGCCGTGGCACCCTCGGCCTTGGCCCGTTCCCATGCCTCTCTATGGGGAACCGGCGTCCGGCTGGACGCGTCGGCCTGGGCGGAGCACTTGCACAGCAGGTCGGCCTCGGACACCACACCGACGGGGTGGTCCAGTTCGTCCACCACGGGTACGGCAGCGATATCGTTCGCCGCCAGCAGCTCGACGATCTCCTTGAACGGCGTGTCGCGCCGGACCCGGACGACATCATGGGTCATCAGGTCGGCGACAGTACGGTGCTGCACGGCGCCCTTCCTCTTCCAAGAGTGACAGGCGATGGCCATCGCATTTCAGCCTGTCAGGAGCCGACCGGTCCCAGAGAGAGCCGCCCAGGGCCTGATGAGGGCCGGACGGCCCTGAAAACCGGGCCACTTGGCCCCGTGTGACGAGACTTGTCGACCCCATGCGGCGGCATGTCATGCGGGCCAGCCTGGGTACAGAAACAACCCTGAGGAAGCGGGTGGCGATCATGCGAGCTCAACTCGGTGATGTGCTTGTTGTAGAAAGCCCGACCACCGGCGTCGCTAAGCGCGACGGCGAGATCGTCGCGCTGCACCACGACGACGGAACGCCTCCCTACGACGTGCGCTGGTCGGACACGCACGAGGTCACGCTGGTGTTCCCCGGCCCCGACGCGCATGTCCGTCACTTCGAGCACAGGTCCGGGAACCCGGCCGCCGATCGCGACACGACCAGCACGGACTGAAGCACACCGGAAATTCCGGTACCCCGGCGCGGGCTCATGGCACGGCAATCGGTGCCCGTACCGCCGGGCAGCGTGCTGTCCTGGTGCCAGACCCTGATGCCTCTTTCTGTGAAGTCGTGGTGGTTCGGACGTCGTCGGGCTGATGGAGGCGGTGGCCGGACCAGTCGCACAGGTGCGGACTTCGTTCTGCTGGAGACACGCCGCGCATCGGTTTGGCGCCGACAACTGAAGAGGGCGCCCGAGAACACCGGGTGTGGCGGCCGTCGCCCTTTCGTCGGCGATGACGACGGCCGCCTGTGCGAGGACTCGCGTCCCCCCAAGGCCGCAAAGTCTCGCGCGGGATCGTCCTCATGACCCGCAGGGCGTGCGGGAGTGCACCCCACTCGAACGGGCTGGAGGACGAGGAATCGCGGTCCGCGCAATCGTTCGCGAGAGGCGGGTTCCGGTTTTCCCTGTGGTTCGGTTGTCTTCCAGGCCCGGGGATTGGGGGCCGGCCAGCTGACACTCGTCAGCAGGCTTACTGATGCTCGGCAAGCAGGACAGGGCCGTACGTCGAAGTCCCAGAACTTGGCGGACGGCCCAGACAGCCGGTGTCGGCAGCGACTGAACCCAAGACCGCCTTCTTCGTGAAGGACAACGACCGGTGAGCGAGTTGTGCCGGTTCATCCATGCGGAGAAGGCGAACTACCCGATCGTTCTGTTGTGCCGGGTGCTGAACGTCGCCCGCTCCTCCTACTACGCGTGGCGCGAGGGCGAGGCCGCCCGCCATGCCCGGCAGGCCGCCGACGACGCGCTCGCGCACGAGATCACGGTGCTGCACGTCGCCTCCCGCCGCACCAGACCAGTCATGAACGAGCGGAGCCGGGTCCCCAGCCACAACGGGGACCCGGCATCGTCGTATCACCGGAGCACCGGCTCGATATCCGCCGGATCGAAGATCGGCCCGTTGGACGCGGGCTTGATGATGACCGCGCGGAAGAACTTGAGGACCGCAGCGCGTTGCTGTTCGATCGCCAGGTTCTCCCACCGGCCCCGTATGTCGATGGGGCCGGCCGCGAAGGTCGCGGCCTCGGCCCGGTGCAGGGCTCGCTCCCGGTGCAGTTCCGCGATCTGCCGCTCCAGATCCTCGGTGAGTGCGATGTAGCGGGAGGCCGACATGCGCTTCTCCTGCCACGCCTGCTTGAACTCGGCCATATCCCGTTCCAGGGAGGCCAGTTGCTCCTCCTTGGTCCACTCCGGCGCACGTTCGCGGACGTTCGCCAGCGCCTTGTCCGAGCTGAGAAACACGGCATTCCTGATGAGACGGTCGACCGGCTCACCGGCCCGGGCCACTCCCCCGCATCCACCGTCGTTCCTACCGGGACACGCGTACTTGAACTGCGATGACGTCTTCGACTTCCGGTACGACGGGAAAGCCCGCATCTTCGTACCGCACCGCCCGCACCGAGCGATGCCGGAGAGCAGGTACTTGGTGGCGTTGTCCCGTGGGACACGCCCCTCCGACTCCCGCTTGACCTTCTCCGTCAGCAGGTACCAGTCGTCGGGGGCGATGATCGGCTCCCAGTCACCGACGACGGGAGCGCCGCTCTCGTCCAGGAACAGCTCGCCCTGGTGCATCCGGTAGCCGCAGATCCGCGGGTTCATCAGCATCCGCTTGATCTTGGAGTCGTCGAAGACGCCGCCGCTATGCGACCTGATCCCCTTCTCCCCCCACTCACGCGCAATGGACGCCCAGCGGATGCCGCCCAGGAAGTCCTTCACCGCCTTGCGGAGGTTCTCGGCCTCTTCCGGCACCAGCGTCCTGCGGTCCTCGCGGTTCCATCCGTACGGCGCCCGACCACCGGGAAGCTTGCCCTTCGCCGCCAGTTCCAGGTGCTTGCGCTTCGTCCGCTTCGACGTGTCCGCCGAGGACTTGTTTGCGATGGTCACCTTGATCCGCGCGATGAACCGGCCGTTCTCCGTGGACAGATCGATGTCCGACGCCGACACGGAGTCGAAGACGAGGTGGCGCTTCCGGCGCTCGGCGTCCTCGTACTCGTCGATCCATGCCTCCAGTTCACGCGGCTGACGCGTGAAGCGGTCGATGTCCCAGGCGACGACCCCATCGATCCGCCCGGCCTTGAGGTCTTCCAGCATCTGCCGGAACTCGGGCCGTACCGTCTTGCGCTTGTACGCGGAGAGGTCGTTGTCCTCGTAGACCTTGGCGACCTCCCACCCCCGGGCAGCGCAGTGCAGTCGGCAGTCTTCCTCCTGCCGCGCGACGCCCAGCCCTTCGGCCTCGTCGTCCTTGCTGATCCGGGTGTAGATGCCCACCTGAATGGCCCCGGAGGACCCCCGTCGTGCTGCCATGTGCCGGAGCGTTGCATATCACGATCAGGTACATCAAGCGCCATTCTCATATCAACTCGATCCACGGCCGATATCCCATGAAGGCGTCCCGAACGTCCGTCCCCGAGTGGCAGACTGATTGCATGACGACGCACAAGAACCTGCTCGGCGGCCCGGACCCGACCTACCTGCCGGAGAACGAAGAGGCATACCGCCTCCTGGGCGAGGAGTCCCAGCCTCCGGTCGAGGTCGCGGCGAAGCACCCCACGTTCTCGCTCGCCTGGGCGATGCTCGCGGACGACGCCTTCGAGGCGGGGCAAGTGATCGAGTCGTACGCGTACGCGCGCACCGGCTATCACCGGGGTCTCGACTCGCTGCGCCGGGCCGGCTGGAAGGGGCACGGCCCCATCCCTTGGGACCACCGGGCCAATCGTGGGTTCCTGCGCTGCCTCGCGGGCCTCGCCCGTGCCGCTGGCGCGATCGACGAGAAGGACGAGACGGAGCGTTGCTGGCAGTTCCTCAAGGACAGCAGCGCCGAGGCGTACGCCGAACTGAAGCGGTAGTCACCGCAGTTGAGACGTCTGTGCCGCCGTTACTCAGGCAGCGACGGCGGCGCGGAATGCAGAAATTGAACGATTACATGTAGCGCCGTTCTCCCAGGGCACCGGACCGTGCCCTTTCCAGCCGTTGCGCCGCAACGAGTCCAGCCCGCGGTGGTAACCCGTACGCGCATAGGCGTACGACTCCACGACGCTGCCCCGCTCGAACGCGTCGTCGGCCAGCAGGGCCCAGGCGAGCGAGGAGGTCGGAAACTTCGCGGCGACCTCGGCGGGCGCGGCCCCGCTCGCGAGGAGGTCGCGCGGCCCGGGGTCTTCGGGGAGGTGGGTCGGGGGCGGTCCCCGAGGAGGTTCTCGTGAATCGTCATGGGTTCCAGTCTCCCCCAGCCGCGGCCATTGCCCGGCATCCGGTCGCTACCCCGCGTCGAGCCGCCCCTTCCCCACCCGCGGTTCCAGCGGCGGTGCCGTGATCGAGCCGTGGGTCAGGCACTCGGGACGGCGGCAGCCCGGGGCCGGGCGCCGTACGGTCGCGCAGGCCAGGACCGACCCCACCACCAGCACTCCGGCACACCACCCCATCGCCCGGTCGAAGGCGTGGTCGAAGGCGCTCGCCGACCGGTACGCCTCCGAGCCCATCCCCGCGAGCAGCGGCAGCGCGGCGATCGCGATGAGGCCGGCCGCGCGGGCCGCCGCGTTGTTGATGCCGCTGGCCAGGCCCGCCCGCGCGGTGTCCACGGAGGCCAGGACGGTGGCCGTGAGCGGCGCGACCAGGATGACCATGCCGCTGCCCATCACGAGGAGGGCCGGTACGACGTCGGCGAGGTAGGAGGCGTCGGGGCCGACCCGCATCATCAGCAGCATCGCCGCCGCGCACAGCAACGGCCCGACGGTGAGCGGGATGCGGGGGCCGATGCGCTGGGCCAGTTCACCCGAGCGGGCCGAGAACAGGAGCATGAGGGCGGTCGTCGGGAGCAGGGCCGTGCCGGCCTCCAGCGCCGAGTAGCCCGCCACGACCTGGAGTTGGAGCGCGGTGAGGAAGAAGAAACCGCCGAAGGCCGCGTAGACACAGAGCGTGACCAGGTTGACCGCCGTGAACTGGCGGGACGCGAAGATGCCCGGCGGCATCATCGGATCGGGGCTGCGCTTCTCGACGTAGACGAACGCGACCCCGGCGGCCACGCCCGCCACGGCGGTGACGATCACGACGACGAGTGAGCCGTCGCCCGCCTCGATCAGCGCGTACGTGACCAGGGCGAGTGCGATCGCGCCCAGCGCCGCGCCCAGTACGTCGAAGCGGCCGTGTGCGCGGCCGTCCGCCGACTCGGGGACATGGCGTACGGCGATCGGGGCGCACACCAGCGCCATCGGGACGTTGATCAGGAACACCCAGCGCCAGCCGGGGCCGTCCACCAGCCAGCCGCCCAGGAACGGGCCGATCGCCGCGCCGATACCCCCGAAACCTGACCACAGGCCGACCGCCCTGGCCCGGTCGTCGGGGTGGAAGGATGCCTGGATGAGGGCGAGGGAACCGGGGGTGAGGAGCGCGCCGCCGATGCCCTGGAGCGCGCGGGCGGCGATCAGGACCCCGGCGTTGGGGGCCAGCCCGCACAGCAGCGAGGCCGCCGCGAACCACACCACACCCAGGACGAAGATCTTGCGGCGCCCGTAGCGGTCGCCGAGGGAGCCGCCGAGGAGGATCAGTCCGGCCAGCGTCAGCATGTACGCGTTGACCGTCCACTGGAGGGCGGCCAGGTCGGCGTCGAGATCGCGGCCGATGCGCGGCAGGGCCACGTTGACGACGGTGGAGTCCACCATGGCCATGCTGGAGCCGAGCACCGTGGTCAGCAGGATCCACTTGCCCTGGGTCGAGGCGAGCCGGACGTCGGAGGACATGCCCCAGGTATACAACGAGCCCGGTGCCGTAGCACCGGGCTCGGAGCAGACCGTAACGACTACTTGATCTTCGTGCCCGTCGAGCGCAGGTTCGCGCACGCCTCGGTGACGCGCGCGGCCATCGACGCCTCGGCCAACTTGCCCCAGGTGCGCGGGTCGTAGGTCTTCTTGGAGCCGACCTCGCCGTCGACCTTCAGGACACCGTCGTAGTTGCGGAACATGTGGTCCGCGACGGGGCGCGTGAACGCGTACTGGGTGTCGGTGTCGAGGTTCATCTTCACTACGCCGTTCTCCAGCGCGGTGGCGATCTCCTGCTCGGTGGAGCCGGAACCGCCGTGGAAGACGAAGTCGAACGGGGACGCCTTGCCGTACTTCGCGGCCACGCCGTCGCTCAGCTCCTTGAGAAGCTCGGGGCGGAGGACGACGTTGCCCGGCTTGTACACGCCGTGCACGTTGCCGAAGGACGCGGCCAGCAGGTAGCGGCCCTTCTCGCCCAGGCCGAGCGCCTCGACCGTACGGATCGCGTCCTCGACGGTGGTGTAGAGGGAGTCGTTGATCTCGTGCGAGACGCCGTCCTCCTCACCGCCGGTCGGAGTGATCTCCACCTCAAGGATGATCTTCGCGGCGGCGGCGCGGGCCAGCAGCTCCTGCGCGATGGCGAGGTTGTCGGCGAGGGTCTCCGCCGAGCCGTCCCACATGTGGGACTGGAACAGCGGGTTGCCGCCGGCCTTCACGCGCTCCTCGGAGACGGCGAGCAGCGGACGGACGTAGCCGTCGAGCTTGTCCTTGGGGCAGTGGTCCGTGTGCAGCGCGACCGTGACCGGGTACTTCTCGGCGACGATGTGCGCGAACTCGGCGAGCGCCACGGAGCCCGTGACCATCTCCTTGGCGTACTGGCCGCCCAGGAACTCGGCGCCACCCGTGGAGATCTGGACGATGCCGTCGCTCTCGGCCTCCGCGAAGCCGCGCAGCGCAGCGTGCAGGGTCTGGGTCGAGGTCACGTTGATGGCCGGGTAGGCGAACTTGCCTGCCTTCGCCCGGTCGAGCATCTCGTTGTAGACCTCGGGGGTTGCGATGGGCATGGTCCGCTCCTTGGTATCTGCGGGTTGGCGATCTTCGCGATCTGCGTACTACGGCCCTGACCTAGACCTTGGGTGCGACGTCATCGTCGGCCCCATCTTTCCAGACGTGGCCCGATGCTAGGAGCGTGCGGTCAGTCCAGGCCCAGCTCGTCCTTGGAAAAGGCGAAGAGATACGGCACTCCCGCGCCCGCCTCGATCTTCTCGGCGGCGCCGGTCGCCCGGTCCACGATGGTCGCGACGCCGACGACCTCGGCACCGGCCGCGCGCACGGCCTCCACGGCGGTGAGCGGGGAACCGCCGGTGGTCGAGGTGTCCTCGACGACCAGGACCCGGCGGCCCGCGATCTCCGGGCCCTCCACCTGACGCTGCATGCCGTGCGCCTTCGCGGCCTTGCGCACGACGAAGGCGTCCAGCTTCCGTCCACGCGCGGCGGCGGCGTGCAGCATCGAGGTGGCGACCGGGTCGGCGCCCATGGTCAGCCCGCCGACCGCGTCGAAGTCGAGGTCGGCGGTCAGGTCCAGCAACACCTGCCCGACGAGCGGGGCGGCCACCCCGTCGAGGGTGACGCGGCGGAGGTCGACGTAGTAGTCGGCCTCCAGCCCCGACGACAGGGTCACCTTGCCGTGCACCACGGCCTTGTCCTTGATCTCCTGCAGCAGCGCGCCGCGTACGTCCGTCATGCCTGCCAGCTTAGAGGCGATGCCCGCCGGCCTAGAAGCGCGTCCAGGCCCAGGTCGTCGTGGCTTCCAGCGGCTCGATCGGAGTGACCAGGCGGGGCAGGGTGTTCAGGCCGTTCGGCGGGCCGGTCTGCGGTTCCACGCAGACGGCGGCCTCCTGCTCGTCGTAGACGACGACCCACTTCTCCGGGCTCCTCACCTTCAGCTCCAGCTGCCCCGGCCAGGTCAGGGTGACGTCGACGCCGTCCGGCATGCCGAAGCAGTCGTCCCAGGGGCTCGGCCTCACGTCGATGCGGTTGCCGGTGGGCAGGTGGTCGGCGCCGCGCTCCTCCTGCCAGGCGGGGCTGAAGTCGACGAGCACGTCCTCGGCGCCGAGGTTGCGGTTGAACCACGGGTGCCAGCCGATCTGCGCCGGGAACGAGTCGTCGTACGCCTCGATCGCCATGGTGAGCGTCAGGGAGTCCCCGGTCAGCGCGACGGCCTGGGTGACGCGGCCCGGGAAGGGCCACGGCTCGACCAGGTCGTACGTGATGACCGTCTCGTCGGCCGTCCTGCGGGCGGTGCGCCAGGCGCCGTCGCGGACGGTGCCGTGGATGGCGTGCGGCGGGGAGTTGAGGGGCATCTGGTGGACGGTTCCGC
Organism: Streptomyces sp. NPDC050549; assembly: GCF_040655035.1. Classification (NCBI taxonomy): domain Bacteria; kingdom Bacillati; phylum Actinomycetota; class Actinomycetes; order Kitasatosporales; family Streptomycetaceae; genus Streptomyces; species Streptomyces sp. NPDC050549. The sequence continues at coordinate 33,492 of NZ_JBFAJD010000025.1, read as the reverse complement.
CGTCCCGGAAGCGGCCGTCGCGGATCCGCCCGCACCAGGGGACCATCGGGAAGCACCCGAACCGCTCGCCCTGGCGCAGCAGTTCGACGCCGCCGACGCGAAGTCCTCCGATACGGCCGCCGTTGCCCGGCTGCACCGTCACTTCCGCGTCGCCCGCGGTCAGCGTGATCTCTTCGTTACTCACGGCACGACCCTACTGGGCCGCTCAACGGCGTTTGCGCAGCACCCTGTTCACCACGATCGCCGACGCCAGGACCAGCGCGGCGGCGGGGGCCGCCCAGCGCAGCGTGGCGTTCGCGGAGACGGTCTGCGGCGCGGGGACGGGGGCGTAACGCCCGCGCGGCGGCGCGTGGTCGACCTCCTCCGCGCTGCGGCCGATCATCGTGCGGCGGGCGTGTGCGGCCTCGGCGGGGGGCTGGGGGGTCTCGGCGAAGGTCTCGGAGACGTGGAGTTCCTCGATGGCGCCCACCACGTCGTCCACGTCCACCTCGTCGATGTCGTCAATGTCTTCAATGTCGTCGATGCCGTCCGTGACCACCGCCTGTTCCGGTTCCTCCTCCGGGTCCGCCTCCGCCCCCAGGTTCGCCGCGAACCGCTCCAGCAGTCTGGTCGTCGCCGCGTGCACCGCGTCCGGCGCCAGTTCGGTGACCCGGCCGTCAGCCGTCGCCGTGCCGTCGAAGGTGATCGTGGAGCCGCCGTCGGACTCGCGGACGCGCACGGTGAGGGCGAGTTTGACGGAACCGGTGCCGCGGGCCTCGGTCGCGTCGCCCTCGACGGCGTAGGAGCCGTCGTCCCGGGCGGAGACGCGGACGGACCCGCGGTAGGTGATGGAGTGGCTGCCGACGCGGACCTTCAGGCGTCCGGCGACGGGTTCGGTGCCGGCGTCCTGCTGGAGGCCGGGGACGGCGCGGGCGACCCGGGCGGGGTCGCCGAGCGCGGATCGCAGCCGCTCGGGCGAAACCGGAACGTGCACCTCATGCTCCATGTTTGCGGAGCCTACCTAGGTTGACCCCGGGTACACCTGCCGTTGCCCGGAAGTGCCGCCGTGTTGGTGCGCGTCGCATCAGTACCGGGGGTGCACCAGCGTCGAGGCCGGCAGCCCCGGCAACCGGGTCCGCTCCGCCGCCCGTTCGTCGCTCTCCAGCCCCGGCTCCGCGGGCACCGCCCCCCGTGCCGCCAGCACGAACCCCCAGTCGCGCGGGGAACGGGACGTTCCCGCCGTACGGTCGGGGCCCGCCGCGAAGCCCGAGGCCCGGCCGCCGACGCGGTAGGGGACGGGGTGGAGACCGGCCGCGCGGACCGTGGAGACCACCGTCCAGAAGACGCGGCGCCGGGAGGCGACAGGCCCCGCGTGCACGACCAGCCGGCCCCGCTCGGTGAGGGCTCGGCGGGCGAGGCCGTAGAACTCCTGGGAGTACAGCTTGGTGCTGGCGGTGATGCCGGGATCGGGGAGGTCGGCGATGACCACGTCGTACGTCCCGGGGTGGACCCGGCGCAGCAGGTCGAAGGCGTCGCCGGTGGTGACGTGGACGCGCGGGTCGCCGTAGACGTGGTCGTTGAGCGCGGCCAGGGCGGCGTCTTGGCGGGCCAGCCGGACGACCTCCGCATCGAGTTCGACGATGTCGACGCGGCGCACACCCCGGCGGCGGAGGACGTCGCGGGCGGCGAGGCCGTCGCCGCCGCCGAGGACGAGCACGCGCGCGTGGGGGCCGTCCATCGCGGGGTGGACGAGGGCCTCGTGGTAGCGGCGCTCGTCGCGTCCGCTGACGCGCAGGCGGCCGTCGAGGAAGAGGTCGAGGGGGCGGCCGTGGTCGCCGCCGGTGAGGACGATCTCCTGGACGTCCGTCTGGAGAGCCACCCGGACGTCCTTGCCGTAGACGGCGTGCCGCGCGGCCCGTTCGAAGTCGTCGGCCAGTACGGCGGCGGAGGCGAGCAGGCCGAGGACGGTGAGGTTGGCGAGGACCAGGAGCCAGCGGCCCCGGCGGGTGAGGTCGCGGCGGAACAGGCCGAGGACCAGACAGCTGCCGGCGACCACGTTGACCGTGCCGGTGAGCAGGGTGCCGGTCAGCTGGCCCAGGAACGGGAGGAGGAGGAAGGGGAACGCGAGGCCGCCGACCAGTGCACCCACGTAGTCCGCCGCGAAGAGGTCGGCGACGGCGCCGCCCGCGTCCTGGCGGCGGATCCGCTGGATCAGCTCCATCAGCAACGGGACCTCGGCGCCGATCAGCAGACCGATCGCGAGGGAGAAGGCGACCAGGAGACAGCGTGGGCCCTGCGCCCACAGGCCGCCCCAGTTCCCGGTCCAGGCGAAGACCGCGTACAACGCCATCGCGCTGTAGCCGCCGATCAGCGCGAGGGCCGCCTCGACCGCGCCGAAGCCGGCCGCCGCGTGCCAGCGCAGCCGCTTCGCGGCGAGCGAGCCGATGCCCATCGCGAAGACCATCACGGACAGGACGACAGATGCCTGGGTGACCGAGTCGCCGATCAGGTACGAGGCGAGCGCGACGAGTTCGAGTTCGTACACGAGTCCGCAGGCCGCGCAGACGAAGACCCCCGCGAGCACCAGGAACCGGCCCGTGCCCGGCCGTACGGGCAGCCGCGCGGGGCCTGCCCAGGGCGGCTGGGTACTCGGCCGGGCCGGCGCGTGCGGTTCGATCACGCTGCGACGTTACGTCACGGAACGGGCACGCTTCGTCACCCACACGTGTGGAATGTGTTTACGACCGCGGGAGTTGGCGCAACCCGCCTGCGGCTCAGACGGGAGACGGCACCGGGTAGGCCACCGGCACCCGTACGCCCACCCTCGTCCGCGTCGCCACCAGCTGGCCGTCCTGCGGATAGGCGTGCCAGGTGCGCCAGTGCACCTGGCCCTCGTACCGCTGGGCGAGCAGCGCGGTGAAGGCGTGCGGGCTGCCGGGGAAGACCCCCGCCAGACCGTTGGGATGGTCGGCGACCAGGGCCAGCAGTTCCTGGGCGCGGCCCGCGAACTGTCCCGGGGACAGCAACTCGACCCGGGCCGCGAACTCGTACTCCCAGTCGCCCACCCGCTTGGCGACCCCGAGCGGCAGCGGTGTGCTGGAACCCGGGATGCACGCGACCGTCTCCGAACAGCTGCCCCGCGCCTCGTCCAGGAGTACCTGGTGGGACGCGCCGAGCAGTCTCAACTGGAGCCGCGCACCGGCGAGTTCCAGGTCGAGTGTGGCCAGCGCGGGAAGCGGCTCGCGCCCCAGGGTCCAGGCGAGGTCGGCCGCGCGCGTGTCGGTGTAGGAGGTGTTCAGGGTCGTGAGCATGGATCGGCTCCGCTAGCACGCAAAGAAAAGGCAGGGGGAGGTGTGGGGGTCTGGCACACCCCGGCCGACACCGGGACATCCACCCGGTCGGCCCAGTCAGGAGAAGGTGTCTGCAGGCGCCCGAGGGGCTGCGTCGGTGATGTAGAGGGAATCATGAACGGTGGCGCCACCACAGTCTTTTTACCCAACTTCGTGGGGTTTCCATCCCTCAGGGGGCTCCACAGCTCAACTGTTCAACCAAGGCGTACGCCCAGGCGTGTCGGACGCGCGCCGGAGCGCCCGCCGGGAGCGGTCTCCCGACGGGCGCCGCGCCCCCGCCGCGCCGGTCAGTTGCCCCCGCCGCAGCCGCCCCCGCAGGACGAACCGCCGCCGCACGACGAGCCGCCACCGCAGGAGGAGTGCCCGCCACCGCAGGAGTGGCCCCCGTGGTGTCCCCCGGAGTGACCGCCGCCCGAGGACGACGACCCCCCGTCCCCGGCCCACCAGCTGCTCGTACCGGCGGCACCGCCGCCCCCGTACGCCCCCGTCCTGCGGTCCGACTTGCGCGCCGCGCGAACGACGGCCCCCACGAAGACGGCCGCGATCACTGCCAGGATGACGAAGAAGAACATGGCGTCACCCTCCTTCCGATTCCCCCGAAGCGGCCCCCCGTGGGCGCCTCGTGTGGTGCGTGAAGCAGGGATGCCCGGCCGTCTCACCAGCCAAAGCAGAGTTGAGGAACTCCAGAGCTTGGGCGCAGGATGACGGGCATGACCTCCAGCTCACGTCCCCTCCTCAACCGCCGGCTCGCCGAGTTCGGAACGACGATCTTCGCCGAGATGTCCGCCCTCGCCCTGAAGACCGGGTCGATCAACCTCGGCCAGGGCTTCCCCGACACGGACGGCCCCGAGGAGATCCGCGAGGCGGCGGTCCGCGCGCTGCGCGACGGACGCGGCAACCAGTACCCGCCGGGCCCCGGCGTCCCCGAACTGCGCACCGCGATCGCCGCCCACCAAAAACGCCGCTACGGCCTGTCCTACGACCCCGACGCCGAGGTCCTGGTCACGGCGGGCGCGACGGAGGCCATCGCCGCGGCGCTGCTGGCACTGGTGGAGCCGGGCGACGAGGTCATCGCGTTCGAGCCGTACTACGACTCCTACGCCGCCTGCATCGCGATGGCGGGCGGCACCCGCGTACCGGTCACGCTCCGACCGCACGAAGGGTCGTTCCGCCTCGACCTCGACGAACTGCGCGCCGCCGTCACCGACCGCACCCGCCTCCTCCTGATCAACACCCCGCACAACCCGACCGGCACCGTCCTCACCCGCGAGGAACTCACCGCCATCGCCGAACTCGCCGTAGAACGCGATCTGTTGGTGATCACGGACGAGGTCTACGAGCACCTGGTCTTCGACACGGCCGAGCACATCCCGCTCGCTACGCTCCCCGGGATGCGGGGGCGCACGGTGTCGATCGGCTCGGCCGGCAAGACGTTCTCCTTCACCGGCTGGAAGGTGGGCTGGGTGACGGGAACCCCGGACCTGGTGACGGCTGTCCGCTCGGCGAAGCAGTTCCTCACGTATGTGGCGTCGGGCCCCTTCCAGTACGCGGTCGCGGAAGCCCTCTCCCTCCCCGACTCCTACTTCGACGCCTTCCGCGCGGACATGCTGGCCAAGCGGGACGTCCTGGCGACGGGCCTGACGGAGGCCGGCTTCGAGGTCTTCCGGCCGGCCGGCACGTACTTCATCACCACCGACATCCGTCCGCTCGGCGAGACCGACGGCTTCGCCTTCTGCCGCGCGCTGCCCGAGCGCGCCGGGGTCGTCGCCATCCCCAACGCGGTCTTCTACGACCACCGGGAGGCGGGGGCGCCGTTCGTGCGGTTCGCGTTCTGCAAGCGGGTGGGAGTGTTGGAGGAGGCCGTGGGGCGGCTCAAGTCACTGGCCGGCTGAGCCGGAGGTCTATCCAGGGAACACTCTCCCCGGGCAGCAGATACCGCTCGGTCTCGACGAAGCCGTGCCGCAGCGCGAACCTGAGTCCGGCCTCGTTGGAGGACAGGACGACGGTCTCGATCACTTCGGCGCCCAGCGCGCGGGCGCGGTCGAGCCCGCGGGCGTAGAGGTCCTGGCCGAACCCACGCCCGCGGTGCTGGGCGAGAACGCGGGCGATGACCGTGGCCGTCCGAGTCTCGTCCACCGGCGGGCGAACCGTGCTGCAGCCCACGAGGTCGTCGCCTTCGCCGTCGAGGTAGGCGATCTCCAAGTGGTGGCGCCGGGCGCGTTCCCGTACGTCGTCCAGGGAGAGGGTGTGGGTAGGGATGATCACGTTGTGGACGTGCTGCCAGTCTTTCAACGTGGCGTCGTCGTCCGGCTGTTGAATGCGAAGGCCAGGCATCCCGGCAGCGAACCCGAACACCTTCTGGACGTCAACTCCGGAAGCGACGAGGGCCCGGTCCCCGCACGCGACGGTGGTGGTCGCATACCGGGCCGGGCCCTCGTTCACGCAGGTACAACGGGTGCTACGGGTGCTACGGGACCGAGGACTACTCCTCGTCGTCCTCCGGCTTCTCCGTGGCCTCGTCGACTTCCTCGGTCAGACCGAGCTGCTCGACGAGCCAGCGGTCGAACTCGATGGCGGCGCGCACCCAGCTGACCGTCGAGGAGACGAAGTGGTTCAGGTCGACGCCGGTGCCGATCAGCATCTGCGCCTCACCGATCAGACGGACGGTGCCGTCGTCGTGAGTGTGGCTGTAGACCTTGGGCCACAGGGTGCGACGGTTCCAGTCGTCGATGGACTCCAGCAGCTGCGGCTTGGTGTCGATCTCGTGGGGACGGTCGTAGAACGTCCGGACGGAGAAGACGAGCTGGTCGTCCTCACCGCGGAACATGAAGTACGTACGGAACTGCTCCCACGGCGCCGCGAGGTCTCCCTCGTCGTCGACGACATACTTCAGCTCCATCTGGTCGAGGAGCTGCTTCACGAGGTCCTGATCCGGGACGACGGGGCCCGCCGGTCCTTGCTGAGGCTCGGGCTGGCCCCCGAAGTTCGGAATCGAGGACGGGTCGATGCTCACCGTGTATTTCCCTTCGTACGGATTCCGCCATCCTCCCCCATCCGGGGAGGGGCGTGGCAACCCCTGCCGGGTCTGTCCGCCACGGGCTGACCGATATACGGTCATGCCCATGCAGAGGGGGCTGCGGTGGCCGCTGTGGGGGATGTGGTGGACCTGCCTGGTCTTCGTGGTGTGGGCGGGCTGGTGGTTCGGACGCACGATGCTCCACGCCGCCTCCGGTGACGACCCTCCCGGCACCGTCACCGGCGCCGGCTGCGCCGAGGCCATGGACTTCTCCGGCGCCGCGCTGCCCGAGGGCACCCGCGACGAGGACTGCACCTCGTACACCTGGGGAGGCCAGGCCTACGACGGCAGTTTCCGCATGCCGCGCGTGGCGGTGCGAGGCTGGCTGGCCGAGTCCTTCCCCGACGCGACGGACTTCCCCTGCGACGGGGACGACGACAGGTGTGTCCATGTCGTCCGCGAAACGCACGCGCACACGCCCGGTGCCTACGCCGTGACGGTGAGCGTGCACTACGAGGGCGGGTCCGCGGGGGACACCGCCCTCGTCAGCTTCGACGCGAGTTCCTACTGAGCGCCGGGCGTCACAGCGTCTTGCCGGTCGCCGGCCCCACGATCAGCCCGTCGCCGAACGCGTCCACCCGTACCGTGTCGCCGTCCTTGACCTCGCCCGCCAGAATCTCCTTGGCGAGCCGGTCTCCGATGGCGGTCTGGACGAGACGCCGCAGCGGTCGCGCGCCGTACGCCGGGTCGTTGCCGTTGTCCGCGAGCCAGGTCAGGGCCTCGTCGCTGATCTCCAGGGTCAGGCGGCGTTCCGCGAGGCGCTTGGCCAGGCGGCCGATCTGGAGCGCGGCGATCCGGCCCAGCTCCTCCCGGTTCAGGGCGGAGAAGACCACCAGGTCGTCCAGCCGGTTGAGGAACTCCGGCTTGAAGGAGGCCCGGACCACCTGGAGGACCTGTTCCTTCTTCTCGGCCTCGCCGGTGCTCGGGTCGATCAGGAAGTTGCTGCCGAGGTTGGACGTGAGGATCAGGATCGTGTTGCGGAAGTCGACCGTGCGGCCCTGCCCGTCGGTCAGACGGCCGTCGTCCAGTACCTGGAGCAGGACGTCGAAGACCTCCGGGTGCGCCTTCTCGACCTCGTCCAGCAGGATCACCGAGTACGGGCGCCTGCGCACCGCCTCCGTGAGCTGGCCGCCCTCCTCGTAGCCGACGTAGCCGGGAGGCGCGCCGACCAGCCGGGCCACACTGTGCTTCTCGCCGTACTCCGACATGTCGATGCGGACCATGGCCCGTTCGTCGTCGAAGAGGAAGTCCGCGAGGGCCTTGGCGAGTTCGGTCTTGCCGACGCCCGTCGGGCCGAGGAACAGGAAGGAGCCGGTGGGGCGGTCGGGGTCCGCGATGCCGGCGCGGGTGCGCCGTACCGCGTCGGAGACCGCCTGTACGGCCTCCTGCTGGCCGATGAGCCGGCGGCCCAACTCCTCTTCCATGCGCAGGAGTTTCTGCGTCTCGCCCTCCAGGAGGCGGCCTGCGGGGATGCCGGTCCAGGAACCCACCACGTCCGCGATGTCGTCGGGGCCGACCTCCTCCTTCACCATCGTGTCCTTGGCGGCTTCTTCCTCCGCCTGGGAGGCCTCCTCCAAGTCCCGCTCCAGGGAGGGGATCTCGCCGTAGAGCAGCTTGGAGGCGGTGTCGAAGTCGCCGTCGCGCTGGGCGCGTTCGGCCTGGCCGCGGAGTTCGTCGAGCTTCTCCTTCAGCTCGCCCACCCGGTTGAGGGACTGCTTCTCCTTCTCCCAGCGGGCGTTGAGGCCGCGCAGCTCCTCCTCGCGGTCGGCGAGGTCGCGGCGCAGCTTCTCCAGGCGCTCGATGGAGGCGGCGTCGGTCTCCTTGTCGAGCGCGAGCTCCTCCATCTTCAACCGGTCGACGGAGCGCTGGAGTTCGTCGATCTCGACGGGGGAGGAGTCGATTTCCATGCGCAACCTGGACGCGGCCTCGTCGACGAGGTCGATCGCCTTGTCGGGGAGGAAGCGGGAGGTGATGTAGCGGTCGGAGAGGGTCGCGGCGGCGACCAGCGCGCTGTCCGCGATGACGACCTTGTGGTGCGCCTCGTAGCGTCCCTTCAGACCGCGCAGGATGGCGATCGTGTCCTCGACGGACGGCTCGGCGACCAGCACCTGCTGGAAGCGGCGCTCCAGCGCCGGGTCCTTCTCGATGCGCTCGCGGTACTCGTCGAGGGTCGTCGCGCCGACCATGCGCAGTTCACCGCGGGCCAGCATCGGCTTCAGCATGTTGCCGGCGTCCATCGAGGAGTCGCCGCCGGCGCCCGCGCCCACGACGGTGTGCAGCTCGTCGATGAAGGTGATGATCTGGCCGTCGGAGTCCTTGATCTCGGACAGGACGGTCTTGAGCCGCTCCTCGAACTCGCCGCGGTACTTCGCGCCCGCGACCATCGCACCGAGGTCGAGCGAGACCAGCCGCTTGTTCTTGAGGGACTCCGGCACGTCCCCCTTGACGATCCGCTGGGCCAGCCCCTCGACGACGGCGGTCTTGCCGACGCCGGGCTCGCCGATGAGGACGGGGTTGTTCTTGGTGCGGCGGGACAGCACCTGGACGACCCGCCGGATCTCCTGGTCCCGCCCGATGACGGGGTCGAGCTTGCCCTCGCGCGCGGCGGCCGTGAAGTCCGTACCGAACTTCTCCAGCGCCTTGTACTGCCCCTCGGGGTCGGGTGTGGTCACCCGGCGCCCTCCCCTGCTCTTCTGGAACGCGTCCAGCAGCTTCTTCGCACTGGCCCCCTGCTGGGAGAGTACGTCCCCGGCCGCGCCGCCCTTCGCGGCGATGCCGATCAGCAGGTGCTCGGTCGAGAGGTACTCGTCGCCGAGCTCCTTCGCGCGCTCGTCGGCGTCCGCGAGCACCGCGAGCAGTTCGCGGCTGGGCTGCGGGGGCGCGACGGTCGACCCGGTCACGCTGGGCAGCGCGCCGAGGACCCGCTCGGCCCCGGACCGTACAGCGGCCTGGTCGGCGTCGACGGCGGCCAGCAGGTCGGTGATGTTCTCGTTGTCCTCCCCCGCGAGCAGCGAGAGAAGCAGGTGCGCCGGGGTCAGATCGGCGTGCCCCCCGGTGACGGCGCGGCTGCTGGCCGCGTTGATCGCTTCCCGGCTCCTGTTGGTCAGCTCGGCGTCCACGTTCCCGTACTCCTCCTCCTGCAGCCTTCGTGCACGGACTGACTGGGTCAACGTGCACAAAGTTGAGTCTATTCCACTCAAGGCGGTGGCGGGGCGGATCGGGAGACTAAGTTCCGGGGCCATGGCCTCATATCCCGTCGACCCGGGCGATCCCGACCCGTCGTATCTCACCTTCTGGCAGGAACGGCATCTGTGCACCCTCACGACCCCGCGACCCGACGGCAGCCCGCATGTCGTCCCTGTCGGAGTGACATACGACCCGCAGGCGCGGCTGGCTCGGGTGATCGCGGACAAGTCGAGCCGGAAGGTGGCGAACGTGCTGGCCGCGGGCCCGCCCGGGGCACGGGTCGCCGTGTGCCAGGTGGACGGGCGGCGCTGGGCGACGCTGGAGGGCCGGGCCTTCGTACGCGCGGAGCCGGACCGGGTCGCGGAGGCGGAGCGCCGGTACGCCGGGCGCTACGGGCGCACACCGTCGCCGAACCCGTCCCGGGTGGTGATCGAGATCGAGCTGACGCGGGCACTGGGGAGAGGCTGAAACGATCAGTTCAGGCCACTACGGTCGGCCCCATACCCTGACATTTCGCCCAAACTGCAGCGGCGTCACCGTGTTCAGGTCACGGTGACGCCGCTGCGGGGGGGAAGCACCTGAGCGATCTGTTACGACGGGGGAATCGCGTCAGGCACTGCGGGGGGTGGCTGAGATGGTCTGGACGTCGGGGGCATCCGTTTCCACCAGCCGGTGGTCTCTCTGGTCAAGATTCACAAAGATCATTCCGTACCGGATGGCACATCGCACTGGCTGCGGCGCCCCCCGGGGCCGTCGCAGACACCGGTACGCCCGTACGTCCTCGTCCTCGTCGCGGGTCACCACCACCGGCTCGCCGAACACTGTCACCATGAGCGAGTCACCGCTGTGGGGGATGGCGGTGGCCAGATCGATGAAGTGCCAGCCGGAGCGGTAGGCCGTGGCCATCTCGCGTCGGAAGCTGCGGTCGTCGGGTGGGGTCGTCATCGTATTCAGTCCCACCTGCTGTCGAGGGGGTACACGAGTGTTTCGTCGGTGTCGGCCGCGACAGTCACGGACTGAGCACTACTACCCGCTCTGTGCGCGTCGCTCCTCACACCGGAGAGGCCGGCCAGCGTTCCGAAGGCCACAACGGCGGAGAAGGCGGCAACAAGCACCGAGCGAAGCATTCTGTTACGCATAGTCGGCTTCGTCCTCACTTGAAGGTCCCCTCTTCCCCCGTCATGTAAGACGATGGCTTATTCAGGCACGTCATGGCCACACGATCGGTGCATCATGTTCCTGCATGTTCAGGACCCTGGGGGGTGGAGATTTGGCAACAAATGGGACTAAGGCGACACATCCCCATGCGGTGACCGAACTGTGCGAGGAGGGTAACCGTCTTTACGCGAACGCCCTGCGTACAGGGCGCATCGCGCGAGGCGAGGTCGAGCCCGCGCCCTGCCTGATGGAATTTGCCCTGCTTCACCCTGATCCTGACGATCCGAGCTGGCTGCTTCCGCTTCCGCCGTCGGTCGCCCTGGCCCAGCGGCTCAATCCCATAGAACGGGAGATCACCGAGCACCGGCGGCTGTCGATCGCCCTCTCGGAAGCCTTCGAGCCGTTCATGGCTCTCAGCGCCCAGGAGACGGCTCCCGCGCACTCGATCACGGTGCTGGAGGGTCTCGACCGCATCAACTCGGCGCTCGACCTCGCGACCTCCCAGTGCCAGACCGAGATGCTCGCCGTCCAGCCCGGCGGCCACCGCAGCCCCGAGAACAGGCTTCTGGAGGCGCTGGAGCGCGACAAGCCCATGGCCGATCGCGGAGTTCGGATCCGGACCCTCTACCAGCACACGGCCAGGTACAGCCCCGACCGGCTCGCCTATGTGGACCAGTTCGCCGACGGCAAGGTGGAGTACCGCACCATCGACGAGCTCGTCGAGCGCCTCATCATCTGCGACGAGACCGTGGCCTTCATCCCCATCCGCAACGACCGGCAGGTGGCTCTGGAACTCCGGCATCCCGGTCTCGTCCGCTACCTGGTCAAGGTCTTCGAATTCATGTGGGGCCGCGCGGTGCCGCTGAGCGCGGGCACTCCCTACGAGACCGACCCGGACGGCATCACCGACATCCAGCACTCCATCGCCAAGCTCCTCGTCGAGGGCCACGTCGACGAGGCCATCGCCCGCAGGCTGGGCATGAACGTGCGCACCTGCCGCGCCCACATCGCCAAACTGGCGACAGCCCTGGGCAGCGGCAGCCGCGCGCAGCTCGGCTTCCTCATAGCCCAGTCGGGGATGCTGAAGCAGGATCACTCTGCGCACGGAGAAGAAAGCCACCCGTGACCAGAGACCGTTCACACGGGGCGGAGGAACGGGGACCGTCCTCGCACCGCTGCCCGGCGGCTCCTGTACGGCGGCCATGGGCACCCCGACGATCACGGCCCTCGGCAGCGAGAGCCGGGCCCAACTCGGCTACCTCATCGGACAGTCGGGGATTCTTGATCAACGGGAGTGAGCTGCGCCGGGACGTCCGGCATCCGTGACGCGGCGCCGTCCAGGCCTACCTGGGCGATGCGGACGCCCAGTTGGGTACGGCTGGCCGCGCCGAGCGTCTCCGACAGCCGGGCGATGTGGGCGCGGCAGGTGCGGACGCTTATGCCGAGCCGTTCCGCGATCACCGCGTCCTGGTGGCCCTCCGCGAGCAGGGCCGCGATGGACTGTTCGCGGTGGGAGATGCCCTCGATGCCGGTGTCGGGCAGGGGGGCGGCGACGGGGATCGCGAGGCGCCACAGGCGGTCGAAGACCGTGACGAAGTAGTCGATCAGCGCGGGGTGGCGCAGTTCGAGCGCCATGGTGTGGTCGGCGTTGGCGGGGATGAAGGCGACCGTGCGGTCGAAGAGGATGAGGCGGTCGACGACCTCGTCGAGGGTCCTCGCCTCGACCGCGTCGCCCATCAGCTCCAGGTAGTTCAGCAGGCCTTGGCCGTGCCGGGCGACATGGGTGTACAGGTCGCGCATCCGCACCCCGCGCGAGCGCAGGGCCAGGGCGCGGTGCAGGCCCTCGGTGAGTTCGGGTTCGCGGCGGATGCCGCCGGGCTGGACGGTGAGTACCTCGCCGGTGCAGGCCTCGGTCGCGGCGTCCATCGCCGCCTGGATGCGGGCGAGCCCGTCCAGGACGCGGATCGCGGCGCCCTCCAGAGCCCCCGACGCCGGCGTGAACGCCTCGATGCGGCGGCCGAGACCGGCGTACCGCTCGAAGGCGTCGACCGCCGAGCCCACCCGCCGGTGGCTCTCGCTGAACTCTTCGTAGACCCCGCGCAGCAGCCGGGTCATGACCTCCTGCGGGGAGGTCGGCACCAGCCAGTCCATGTCGTCGGGGTCGGGGTGGAGGAGGGCGAGTTCCAGCAGGCACGGCACCGGTTCGGCGTCCGTGCGCGGTACCCGGCCCCGCCGTACGGCCCGGGAGTACACGAGGTCCCCGGCGTCGCAGAGCTGGTCAGCACCGTGTGGATGCGCGTCCGTCCCGTGCCCGGTCATTGCCCATCCCACCCCCGGTTCCCGGCTCTTTGCAGCGCAACTATGCGCGGACCCGACCTGCTCCGCAACACGGCTCCCGCTCGAACGCGCCCCGAAAACTACCGATATCGCCCGCGATCTCCCCACCTCCGCGCGTCACCTTGCAACAAGCTGGGGGGTACCCGGCCTCGGCCGCCGGCCGCTTCGGCGTATCACTTTCCGCGTGAGCTGCCGGAAATCACTCAGAGATCGCCGTGTTACGTACCGCACTTAACGTCCCCTCATGGCGGACATATTTGACGCATACGCATTGGCCGATGCGTGGGACGAGATGTTTGTGCGGCCGGGTGAGGTCAGAACCGCCTACGAGCCGGTACTGGCGGCACTCCAGCCGATCGAGCCGAGTGAACTGCGCTTCCGCGCGGACCAGATGGCCCGCGCCTTCACCGACCGAGGGGTGACCTACGCCTTCGCGGGCGAGGAACGGCCCTGGCCACTGGACCTGGTGCCGAGGATCATCGACGCGCTGGAGTGGGACCTCATCCAGCGCGGGGTGGCACAGAGAGTGCGGGCACTCGAGGCCTATCTCTCCGACGCCTACTCGCACTGCCGCGCCTTCGAGGACGGAGTGGTGCCCTGGCGGCTGCTCCTGAACTCGGCCCATTTCCACCGGGCCGCGCAGGGCGTCGAGCCACCGGGCGGGATCCGCATCCATGTCGCCGGCATCGACCTCGTCCGGGACGAGGCCGGGGACTTCCGGGTCCTGGAGGACAACGTGCGGGTCCCCAGCGGGGTTTCGTACGTCATCGAGAACCGCAGAGCGATGACGCGGATCTTCCCGTCCCTCTTCGCCGAGCAGCACGTGGTCCCCGTCGACGGGTACGCGGGCCGGCTCCTCGCCGCACTGCGGGCCGCCGCGCCCGCCGGGACGACGGACCCGAGGGTCGTGGTCCTCACCCCGGGCCCGAGCAACGCCGCCTACTTCGAACACGCCCTGCTCGCACGGCTGATGGGCGTGCAGCTGGTGGAGGGCCACGACCTGGTGTGCCGCAACAACCGGGTGTGGATGCGGACCACCCGCGGCGAGGTGCCCGTCCATGTCGTATACCGGCGTCTGGACGACGACTTCCTCGACCCGCTGCACTTCCGCCCCGACTCGGTGATCGGCTGCCCGGGCATCATGAACGCCGCCCAGGCCGGGAACGTCACACTCGCGAACGCGGTCGGCAACGGCATCGCGGACGACAAACTCCTCTACACCTACGTCCCCGACCTCATCCGCTACTACCTCTCCGAGGAACCGATTCTCCCCAACGTGGAGTCCTACCGCCCCGACGAGCCTGGCCAGTTGGAGGCGGTCCTCGACCAGATCGACCAGCTGGTCGTGAAGCCGGTGGACGGCGCGGGCGGCCAGGGCATCGTCATCGGACCCAAGGCAGACGCCAAGACTCTCGAACGCACTCGCAAAGCCGTCGCCGCCGACCCGCGCGGCTGGATCGCCCAGCGTCCCGTCGCCCTCTCCACCTCCCCCACCCTCGCGGGTGAACGCATGGCACCCCGCCACATCGACCTGCGCCCGTTCGCCGTCAACGACGGCACCGACGTCTGGGTGCTCCCCGGCGGCCTCACCCGCGTCGCCCTCCAGGAGGGCAACCTGATCGTCAACTCCAGCCAGGGCGGCGGCTCCAAGGACACCTGGGTGCTCGCCGAGGGTCCCACCGAACAGCCCGCCACGCCGACCGCGGAGGGCGACCTGCCCGAGGTGGCACCCCGCCAGCTCGGCCCCGACGGCAACCCCACGGTCGTACAGGAAGGGGCGCAGCAGCAGTGAACGACGTGATCCTCTCCCGGATAGCCGAGGCCCTGACGTGGACGGGCCGTTACGTCGAGCGCGCCGACGCCACCGGGCGCATCCTCGACGCCTATCTGCACCGCCTGCTGGAGGACCCCTGGCGCGACGAGGACGTGGCCTGCCGGTCGCTGTACGCGATCCTCGGGGTCGACGCGGGCGGTGAACGCGTCGACATGCAGCAGGTGTTGGACCAGCTCGCCTTCGACGCCCGCTCCACCTGCTCCATCGAGGGCGCCCTCGGCGCGGCCCGCCTCAACGCCCGCAGCGCGCGGGAGGCCGTCTCCTCGGAGATGTGGGAGTGCCTCAACTCCACCTGGCACGCCCTGGCCGACCAGCGCCTCGCGGCCCGCCGCACCGGCCCCTACGCCTATCTCGAACTCGTGCGCAGACGCGCCGCGTTGTTCTTCGGCCTCGCCGACTCCACGATGAGCCGCGACGACAGCTGGCGTTTCGTCGTCCTGGGCCGGAGTCTCGAACGGGTGGACATGACCGTACGGCTGCTGTCGGTACGGGTGTTGGACGCCGCGCACGCGCCCGACTGGCCGACGCTGCTGAGCGCCTCGGGCGCCGACGAGGCGTACGCGCGGGTGTACGGCGGCTTCGGCGACACCCCGCGCGTGGCCGAATTCCTGCTCCTGGACCGGGACTTCCCACGCTCGGCACTGCACGCGCTGACGACCGCCGAGGAGTGCCTCACCGCGCTCGGCCGCCCCCGCCAGGACCCCGCGCGCCGCCCCATCGGCCGGCTCCGCACCCGCCTCGAATACCTGGACTCGCACGCCCTGGAAGAACAACTCCCCGCCCTCCTCAAGGACTTGCAGCACGCCTGCATGGCCTCGGCGGAGGCCGTCGCGGAACTGTTCTTCCCGTACCAGGGGCCCGTCGAGTGGGCCCAGGAAGGAGCCTGAGATGACCCGTAGGCTTCGCATCCGCCACACCACCCGCGTGTCGTACGCCCAGGCGGCCGTCTCCTCCCACAACGAAGTGCGGATGACCCCGCTGACGCTGCCCGGCCAGACCACGCTGGACGCGCGCGTCACCGTGAACCCCACGACACCCACCTGGTCGTACTGGGACTACTGGGGCACCCAGGTCACCGGCTTCGACCTCATGGACCCGCACGCCGACCTCACGATCACCGCGTCGAGCCTGGTCGAGACGTCCCCGCCGGACGCGCTGAGCCCCGCGCCCAGCTGGCAGGAGGTGACCGAACGGACCACGAACTCCCGCCTGTTGGAGTTCATCGGCCCCACCGTCCGTACGACGGTCCCGCCCAGGCTGCTGAAGAAGGCGCGCAAGGCGGCCGTGGGACTCGATCCGCACGGGACGGCCGTCGCGGTCTCCGCGCTGGTCGCCGACCGGGTGGCGTACCTCCCCGGTGTCACCGGAGTGAACACCTCCGCCGCCGAGGCCTGGGAGCAGGGCGCCGGCGTCTGCCAGGACATCGCGCACGTCACCATCGCCCTGCTGCGGGGCCTCGGCCTGCCCACCCGCTATGTCTCCGGCTACCTCCACCCGGAGCGCGAGGCCGAGTTGCACCGCCCGGTGGCCGGCCAGAGCCACGCCTGGATCGAGTACTGGGCGGGCGACTGGTGCGGCTACGACCCGACGAACCGGACCCGCCCCGACGAGTCCCATGTGGTCGTCGGGCGCGGGCGCGACTACGACGACGTGACCCCGCACAAGGGGATCTACCGGGGGGTGGCGGGCGGACCGCCCGAGGTGACGGTGGAGTTCACCCGCGTGGCATGAGCGAACGGCGGCGGGGCCGGCTCTTGACGGCATGTCTGATCGACTTCCCGTAGCTTCCCCCGGCAGGCATCATGTTGGCCGACAGGGGGAGTTACGGGGAAGGTGTGCCATGGACGTGCTGCTGAGACTGGCTCCGGCCGCCGACGCGGACCGTGAGGAGACCGAGCGGCTTCTCGCCCGGGTCCGGACCGAACTGCGCGAACTCGACCTGGACTCGCTGCAGTTGCACACCGTGCCGGGCACGGTGGAGCCCGCCGGGGCCAAGGGGGGCGTCGACCCGGTGACCGTCGGCGCCGTGGTGCTGGCGCTCAGCGCGCCGGGCGGGGTCCTCACTGCGCTCGTCGAGACCCTGCGGGACTGGCTCGGCCGGCAGTCGGCCCGGCACCGCGTCTCGGTCACCATCGACGGCGACACCATCGAACTGGAGCGGGCGTCCGCCGACGAACGCCGGGAACTGGTCGACGCGTTCGTCCGCCGGCACGGAAGGGACGCCGAGTAGCCGTGGGACGGAAACTGGCCCTCCTGATCGCCAACTACACCTACGAGGACGAGGGCTTGCGCGGGCTCACCGCGCCCGCCCACGACGCGGAGGCGCTCGCCGAGGTACTGCGCGACCCGGACATCGCCGCCTTCGACGAGGTCACCGTCCTGGTCGACGAACCGCACCACCGCATCGGCCAGGTCATCGGCGAGTTCTTCAGCGACCGCGCCCACAACGACCTCACCCTGCTGTACTTCACCGGCCACGGCCTCAAGGACGACGAGGGCCAGCTCCACCTCGCCACGGCCGACACCCGCCGCGACAACCTGCTGTTCACCTCGCTGCCCGCCGAACGGATCGACCGGGCGATGACGGCCTGCATGTCACGCCGGCAGGTACTGATCCTCGACTGCTGCTACAGCGGCGCCTTCCCGGCCGCCCGGCTGACCGCCAAGGGCGACACCGACGTGCGGACCCTGGACACGTTCCACGGCCGCGGCCGTACGGTGCTCACCGCCTCCGACGCCACCCAGTACTCCTTCGAGGGCGACCGGGTCAGCGGCAGCGCCCCGCAGTCCGTCTTCACCCGCCATCTGGTGCAGGGTCTGCGCGACGGCAGCGCCGACCTCGACGGGGACGGCGACATCACCCTCGACGAGCTGTACTCCTACGTCCACAACCGCGTCGTGGCCGAACTGCCGCAGCAGCGGCCCAAGAAACAGGACAACGTAGAGGGCCGTATCGTCATCGCCCGCAACGTCAACTGGACGCTGCCCGCACAGATCCAGGTCGCGCTGGACAGCCCGATCGCCCTGGTACGGCTCGGCGCCGTGGAGCCGCTCGCCCATCTGCGCCGCTTCGGCAACGCGACGGTGCGCCACCGCGCGGAGGAGGAACTCCGGCGCCTGACCGAGGACGACAGCCGCAGCGTGTCGGGCGCGGCGGCCGCGCATCTCCAGGACGGGCCCGCCGTCGAGGCCCCGGCCGCCCCACCGGTCCCCGCGCCAACACCCGCCCCCGCCAAGGCCGTTCCCGCGCCCGCGCCGGCTCCCACCCCCGCCAGGGCCGTTCCCCCGGCGTCCGGCACCCGGTTGTGGAGCTTCCAGACCGACAACTGCGTTCGGTCCACGCCGACCGTGGTGGACGGGGTGGTGTACGTGGGCGGCGACGGCGGCTCCCTGCACGCCGTGGACGCGGTCACCGGGCGGCGGAGGTGGAGCCGCGCGCTCAACGCCGGGCCCGTGCGGTCGACCCCGGCCGTCCGGGGCGATCTCGTGTACGCCACCGCCGGCCGGACCCTGTACGCCACCGACACGGGCACCGGACAGGGGCGCTGGGACTTCGGCGAGAGGAGGGCCGACGTGTCCGCAACGGTGGGAGTCGTCGCCGACCGGGTATGCGTCGCCAACAGCGGCACGTTGTTCGTGCTGGACGCCGAAACGGGAACCAGGCACTGGGGATACGCCGTGGGCATGACGCCGCACCGGTGGGTGGTGATGGACGGTCCGCTGGCGATCGTCGGCAACACGGGCAACCACGTGTACGCAGTCGACGCCTACGCCCAGCGGAGGAAGTGGGGCACCCGAGTCGTCGACAGCCCCGTCTCCGGCCCCTCCGCCCTCTCCGACGGAATCCTCTACGTCGGCAACCAGCGCGGCGAGCTGCACGCCCTCGACACCTCGAACGGCCAGCGGAAGTGGCGCCACGACACCGGCAGCGCCATCCGCTCCGCCCCGACGGTCGCGAACGGCACCGTCTACGCGGGAAACGACGACGAGCGCCTGTACGCCCTCGACGCGGCCACCGGCGAGGTCAAGTGGCGCTTCACGGCCATGGGCGCGGTCCGCACCACCGCCGCCGTCACCGGCACCACCGTCCACTTCGGCAGCGACGACGGCAACATCTACGCCGTGGACGTCACCACCGGCCGGGAGCGCTGGCGCTTCCCCACCGGCGGGCCCGTCGTCTCCTCGCCCGTCGTCGCCGACGGGGTGCTGTACGTGGGCAGCGACGACACCCGGCTCCACGCCGTCGTTGCCGCCGGCTGAACCCGCCCTACTTCAGCCCGGCCGCCACGCACGCCGACTTGTACTTGCTGGTGCAGATGTCGGAGATCTTGTAGATCCCGTCCGCGACCACCGTCGTCTTGATGTTGTCCTTCGTCAGCGCGACCACGGACACCAGCTGCGAGGGGATCTTCTTGTTGGTGGGGCTGTCCACCGAGTCCCGGGTGAGGGCGTCGAACTCGATGTCCTTGCCCTGGACCTTGGCGACCGCGATCTTCGCGGCGGCCTCGGCCAGGTCCGGGTACGGCTTGTAGACGCTCATGTACTGCTCGCCGGTCACGATCCGCTGCACGGCGGTGAGTTCGGCGTCCTGGCCGGTGATGGGCGGCATCTTCGTCACGCCCGCGTTCTGCAGGGCCTTGATGATGCCGCCGGCCATGGCGTCGTTGGCGGAGTACACCGCGGCGATGTTGTCCTTGCCGAGCTTGTCGATCGCCTTGGTCATCTCCGACTGGGCGATGTCCGGGTCCCAGGCCTTGGTGTCGTAGCTCGCGGCGACCGTCACCTTGCCCTGCAGCTCGGACAGCGCCCCCGCCTTGAACACCCCGGCGTTGGGGTCGGTCGGCGAGCCGTTGATCATGACGACCTTGTCGGAGGTGTCCACATTGCTGCCGAGCGCCTCGACCAGGGAGCGGCCCTGCACCTCGCCGACGAGTTCGCCGTCGAAGGAGACGTACGCGTCGATCGGTCCCTCGGCCAGGCGGTCGTAGGCGATGACCGGGATGCCGGCGGCCTTGGCCTTCTTCACCATGGGCAGGATGAGGTGCGAGTCGACGGCGTCGAGCACGATGATGTCGACCTTCTCGTCGATCATCTTCTGCATCTGCTTGTTCTGGACGCTCGCGACACCGCCGGCGTTCTGGTACTCGGCCTTGCCCTTCTTGTCGGTGAGGTCGCTGATCGTCGACTTCATGATCGGGTAGTCGAACTCCGCGTACCGCGTGTTCGTCGTCTCCGGCATCAGGACGCCCACCGTGATGTCGTTGCCCTTGGCCGGGGTGGCGTCCGAGCTGCTCCCCGACGAGTTGAGCACGCCACAGGCGGCCAGGGGCAGGGCCAGCGAGGACGCGGCCACGGATATGGCGATACGACGCATTGGTGAGCTCACTTCTGGTGCCGTCCGGACGTGGGTGCAGCGTTGCAACCCAGGAGACTGAAAAGCCAACGCGGCTGCGGCCGTCGGCGTCAAGCGGAACTACTTAACGAGATGGCAACACCACGTTCCGTTTGGATGTGGAGACCTTGCGGAATCCCATCCAAACGCTCTTTACCGACCCTCCACTCAACGGGAGTTCAGGAAAGGGCAAAGATCGCCACAACCGTGCAGGGGCCCGGAGGCGGGTGAGCCTCCGGGCCCCTGCACGGTTGTCGGCGCGTCAGTCCGAGGACTGCCGCTTCGGCCGCCACACCACCAGCGCGCTGGTCTGCTGGACCTCCTGGTACGGGACCAGGTCCCGGCGGTAGGAGGCATGCACGGCGGCCTCGCGCTGCTGGATCGCCGCCGCCGCTCCGTCGACCGCCGCCTGGAGTTCGGCGACGCGCTGCTGGAGCGCCACGACCTGGTTCTCCAGCTCGATGATGCGCTTGATGCCGGCCAGGTTGATGCCCTCGGTCTGCGACAACTGCTGGACGGTGCGCAGCAGTTCGATGTCGCGGGCCGAGTAGCGCCGGCCGCGCCCGGCCGTGCGGTCCGGGGAGACCAGGCCGAGGCGGTCGTACTGGCGCAGCGTCTGCGGGTGCAGTCCGGAGAGCTGGGCCGCCACCGAGATGACGTAGACCGGGGTCTCCTCGGTCAGCTCGTACGGGTTGCGTCGACGGCCGTCCATCTCTCTCATGCTCCCTTCGCGGCCTGGAACAGCTCCGCCCGCGGGTCCTCGCCCGCGGTGGCCTCTCTGTACGCCTCAAGTGCGTCACGAGCATTCCCCGTGACGTCCTTGGGGACACTCACCTCGACGGTCACCAGCAGATCGCCCCGGGTGCCGTCCTTGCGGAAGGCGCCCTTGCCGCGGGCCCGCATCGTACGGCCGTTGGGCGTGCCCGGCGGCAGCTTCAGCGTCACCGGGGGCCCGCCCAGGGTGGGCACCCTGACCTCGCCGCCCAGCGCCGCCTCGGCGAACGTCACCGGGACCGTCACCGTCAGGTTGTCGTCCCTGCGGCCGAACACGGGGTGTGTGTCGACGTGCACCATGACGTACAAGTCGCCCGCGGGACCGCCCCGTTCACCCGGTGCGCCCTTGCCGCGCAGCCGGATGCGCTGGCCGTCGGTGACCCCCGCGGGGATCCGGACCTGCATGGTCCGCGAGGACTTGGCGCGTCCGCTGCCCTTGCACTCGGCGCACGGGTGCTCGGCGATCAGACCCCGGCCCTTGCAGTCCGGGCACGGGTCCGTGAGCGAGAAGCCGCCGCCGGAGCCGCGCGCCACCTGGCCGGTGCCGACGCAGGTCGGGCACACGCGCGGTGTGCCGTTCTTGTCGCCGGTGCCCGAACAGGCCTTGCAGGGCTGCTGCGAGGACATCCGCAGCGGCACCGTGGCTCCTTCGATGGCCTCCGTGAAGCTGAGCGTGACCTCGGACTCGATGTCCTGGCCGCGCCTGGGCTGGGTCCGGGTCGTGCCCGCGCCGCCCCGGTTGAACAAGCCGCCGAACACGTCCCCGATCCCGCCGCCGAATCCGCCGGCACCCCCGGCGCCGCCGCCCTGCGCACCGCCTCCGAAGAGGTCGCCCAGGTCGAAGTTGAAGTTGCCGGCGCCCGCGCCGCCCGGCCCCGGGCGGAAGCCGCCGTTGCCGAACAGCGCGCGGGCGTCGTCGTACTCCTTGCGCTTCTTGGGGTCACCGAGGATGTCGTTGGCCTCGGAGATCTCCTTGAAGCGCTCCTCGGCCTTGGCGTTGCCCTTGTTGGCGTCCGGGTGGAACTCGCGGGCGAGCTTGCGGTACGCCTTCTTGATCTCGGCCTCGGTGGCGTCCTTGGGCACGCCGAGGACCTTGTAGTAGTCCTTCTCGATGAAGTCCTTGGTGCTCATCCTCGACGTCCCTCCTTCCACCCGGTGTCTGCCCGCCCGGTGTCTGCGTCAGCCCTCCTCAGGGCCGTTGTCCTTCTCGTCGCCGGCCTCGGACTCGTCCTCGGCCTTGACCGCCTGCGCACCGGGCTGCGGTTCGGCCACGGCCACCCGCGCGGGGCGGATGGTGCGCTCGCCGATGCGATACCCGGGCTGAAGGATCGCCACGCAGGTCGTCTCGGTGACGTCCGGCGCGTACGAGTGCATCAGGGCCTCGTGGATCGTCGGGTCGAAGGGCTCGCCCTCCTTGCCGAACTGCTGCAGTCCCATCTTCGCGGCGACGGTCTCCAGTGACTCCGCCACGGACTTGAAACCGCCGACGAGTTCCCCGTGTTCCCGCGCGCGGCCGATGTCGTCGAGCGTGGGCATCAGCTCGGTCAGGAGGTTCGCGACGGCGATCTCCTTGACCGTGACCCGGTCACGCTCGACCCGGCGGCGGTAGTTCTGGAACTCGGCCTGGAGCCGCTGGAGGTCCGCCGTGCGCTCTTCGAGCGCCTTGCGCACCTGGTCCAACTGGGCCGTCAGACCGGCGATCTGTGCACTTGATGCGTCCCCGGCCGGGGCCGCCCCCTCTCCCGTGGAGGAGGAGGCGGCGGCCTGCGGCTCGGCGTCGTCGGGGGTGGCGCCGGAGGGGACGTCGGGCTTCTCTTCGAAGCCCGGGGTCTCCTCCGTCACGCGGCACCGTCCTTGCGCTCGTCGTCCACGATCTCGGCGTCCACCACGTCGTCGTCCGCCTTGGGCGCCTCGGCACCCGGGGCGTCGCCGCCCGCGGCCTGGGAGGCCTGGGCGTCGGCGTACATGGCCTGGCCGACCTTCTGGGAGACCGCGGCGACCTTCTCGGTGGCGGTGCGGATCTCGGCGGTGTCCTCGCCCTTGAGCGCGGCCTTCAGCTCCTCGACGGCGGCCTCGACCTCGGTCTTGACCTCGCCGGGGACCTTGTCCTCGTTGTCCTTGAGGAACTTCTCCGTCTGGTAGACGAGCTGCTCGCCCTGGTTGCGGGACTCGGCGGCCTCGCGGCGGCGGTGGTCCTCGTCCGCGTACTGCTCGGCCTCCTGGCGCATGCGGTCGACCTCGTCCTTCGGCAGCGAGGAGCCACCGGTGACGGTCATCTTCTGCTCCTTGCCCGTGCCGAGGTCCTTCGCGGTCACGTGCATGATGCCGTTGGCGTCGATGTCGAAGGAGACCTCGATCTGCGGGACACCGCGCGGGGCCGGCGGCAGACCGGTCAGCTCGAACATCCCGAGCTTCTTGTTGTACGCCGCGATCTCGCGCTCGCCCTGGTAGACCTGGATCTGCACGGAGGGCTGGTTGTCCTCGGCGGTGGTGAAGATCTCGGACCGCTTGGTCGGGATCGTCGTGTTCCGCTCGATCAGCTTGGTCATGATGCCGCCCTTGGTCTCGATACCGAGGGACAGCGGGGTGACGTCGAGGAGCAGGACATCCTTGACCTCGCCCTTGAGGACACCGGCCTGGAGGGACGCGCCGATGGCGACGACCTCGTCCGGGTTGACGCCCTTGTTGGCGTCCTTGCCACCGGTCAGCTCGCGCACCAGCTCGGCGACGGCGGGCATACGGGTGGAGCCACCGACGAGGACGACGTGGTCGATCTCGTTGATGGAGATGCCGGCGTCCTTGATGACGTTGTGGAACGGCGTCTTGCAGCGCTCCAGCAGGTCGGCCGTCAGCTGCTGGAACTGGGCGCGGGTGAGCTTCTCGTCCAGGTGCAGCGGGCCCTCGGCGGACGCCGTGATGTAGGGCAGATTGATCGAGGTCTCGGTGGAGCTGGACAGCTCGATCTTGGCCTTCTCGGCGGCCTCGCGCAGCCGCTGCAGGGCCATCTTGTCCTTGCCCAGGTCCACGCCGTGGCCCGCGGCGAACTGCTTCACCAGGTAGTCGACGACCCGCTGGTCCCAGTCGTCACCACCGAGGTGGTTGTCGCCGTTGGTGGCCTTCACCTCGACGACGCCGTCACCGATCTCCAGGAGGGACACGTCGAAGGTGCCGCCGCCGAGGTCGAAGACGAGGATCGTCTGGTCGTCCTTGTCGAGCCCGTACGCCAGCGCGGCGGCCGTCGGCTCGTTCACGATGCGCAGGACGTTCAGGCCCGCGATCTCGCCGGCCTCCTTCGTCGCCTGGCGCTCGGAGTCGTTGAAGTAGGCCGGGACGGTGATGACCGCGTCCGTGACCTTCTCGCCCAGGTAGGCCTCGGCGTCGCGCTTCAGCTTCTGCAGGATGAAGGCGCTCATCTGCTGCGGGTTGAAGTGCTTCCCGTCGAGCTCGATCTTCCAGTCCGTGCCCATGTGGCGCTTCACGGAGCGGATGGTCCGGTCAACGTTCGTGACCGCCTGGCGCTTGGCGACCTCGCCGACGAGCACTTCGCCGTTCTTGGCGAAGGCGACGACGGACGGCGTGGTCCTGGCGCCCTCTGCGTTGGTGATGACGGTGGGCTCGCCGCCTTCAAGAACGCTGACGACGGAGTTAGTCGTGCCCAGGTCGATGCCGACCGCACGTGCCATGGTTGATTCCTCCAGCAATGACTTGAGTGGAACGGACTCAAGTGTGCACCACACTCATCGCTGGGTCAACAGAGCTGAGTCGAGCAGACTCAACTCTTATCCGTTCCTTACACGCAACTGAGCCCTGACCTGCGACGATCCTGCCCGCCGCACGCCGTAGACAGATACTTTCAGCAGTCCGAGTACGACGATCAGGGCCCCGCCCACCACCCACATCACGGCGGATTCACCCGCCCACCCGTTGTGCACGAGCACTCCGACAAGCACTCCGGAGAACCCCGCGACCCCGAGGAGCACCACCGCCCCCTGCGGAGTGAGCCCCAGCCGCCGCAGCCGGTGGGCGAGATGGTCCGGGCCGCCCCGCAGCAGCGCCCGCCCGGCCAGCCGCCGCGACAGCAGCACCAGGACGGCGTCGGCGCTCGCGAGGGCGGTGAGCGCGAACAGCACGCCCGCGCTGGACGCGAGATCGTGCCCGGCCCGCGTGAGCACCGCCGCCGAGGCGAGCACGAAGCCCGTGAACAGCGACCCGCACGCACCGAGCGCGATCCGCGCGGGATGCCAGTTGTGCATCAGGAACCCGGTGAGCGCGGCGGCCAGCACACTCAGCAACACCGCGAGTCCGTCCATCACTTCCATCGCGGCGCAGGCCCCGACCCCGAAGGCGGTGACCACCCCCACGGTCCCCGCCAGCCCGTCGGCGTGATCGAGCCCCTTGAAGGCCGCGGCGACGAACACGATCCAGGCCGCCGCCAGCAGCCCGCCGGGCACCCCGAGCTCCCCGTACGGCACGACACAGGCCGCCGCCACCGCCGTACCGATGACCAGGACCCGCGTCTTGAGCCGCCACACGTCGGCGACGAGCCCGAGCGCGGCCACCGCGGACCCGGCGACCAGCAGGCCGCCGACGTCGTCACCCAGCGGCGCGACGCCGGTCCAGTCGCACCCCCAGGTGACCGCCGCGACGGCGATCACTACGGCCAGTCCCCCGAGCAGCGGTACCGGGCGCGCGCGCCGCCGCCGGTCGACGATCCGGGCGCGCAGGGCGGGCACCCGGAGCAGGGCGGCGAGGAGGGCGGAGAGGAGCAGGGCGGTCGTGGCGGCGAGAATCCCGTAGAGCACGGTTCCAAATTAGACGCAAATGTACCAATTCAGTATGAATAACACGATCGGACCGTCACAGGTTTTTAAGGCGACCCTCAGCGACATAGATCACCGCACGGCTGGCTACAGTGCGACAGAGAATGGGGGTAATCTCGGTCCGACCGATTAAGTTACCGCTTAGTAATGTTCTGGGTTCGGTAATGACCCCTCGCAGGCCCGAGGAGCCCTGAAATGCAACTCGCCGCGATCATCGTGTCGCTGGTTCTGATCGTGGTCGGTGTGGCGCTGTTCGCCCGCGCCGTCCTGCAGATCTACACCTTCATGCGACTCGGCCAGAACGTGCCCGCGGGCACCCGCACCGACGAGCCCGTCCAGCGCACCGTCACCGTGGCCAAGGAGTTCCTCGGCCACACCCGGATGAACCGCTGGGGCGTCGTCGGGGTCGCGCACTGGTTCGTGGCGGTGGGCTTCTTCTCGCTGCTGCTGACGATCGTCAACGCCATCGGCCAGCTCTTCCAGGCCGACTGGCTGCTGCCGGTCATCGGCGAATGGGCGCCGTACAACGTCTTCGTCGAGTTCATCGGCACCATGACGGTCCTCGGCATCCTGACCCTGATCGTCATCCGCCAGCTCAGCAAGCCGAACAGGCCGGGCCGCAAGTCCCGCTTCGCCGGCTCCAACTTCGGCCAGGCGTACTTCGTCGAGGCCGTCATCCTCATCGTCGGCGTCTGCATCTTCATGCTGCACGCGCTCGAAGGCGCCCAGCACCACGTCGACGCCTACGAGGCGTCCTTCTTCATCTCGTACCCCGTGGTGTCGTCGCTGGAGCACCTGGACGTCTCCACCCTCCAGAACCTCACCTACCTCTTCGCCGGCGTGAAGATCGCGACCTCCTTCATCTGGATGATCACGGTCGCCCTGAAGACCGACATGGGCGTCGCCTGGCACCGCTTCCTGGCGTTTCCGAACATCTGGTTCAAGCGCAACGCCACCGGTGAGACCTCGCTCGGCGCCCTGCTCCCGATGACGAGCGGCGGCGAGCCGATCGACTTCACCGACCCGGGCGACGACGACGTCTTCGGCGTCTCCCAGGTCGAGCAGTTCTCCTGGAAGGGCCTGCTCGACTTCTCCACCTGCACCGAGTGCGGCCGCTGCCAGTCGCAGTGCCCCGCCTGGAACACCGGCAAGCCGCTCTCCCCCAAGCTCCTGATCATGTCCCTCCGGGACCACGCCCACGCCAAGGCGCCCTACCTGCTCGCGGGCGGCGGCAAGTCCATGGAGGGCGAGGAGAAGGCGACGGAGGAGCAGCTGGCCGGCGTCCCCGCCGCGGCTCTGGCGGAGGCCGAGCGCCCGCTCATCGGCACGGCCGAGGAGAACGGCGTCATCGACCCGGACGTCCTGTGGTCCTGCACCACCTGCGGCGCCTGCGTCGAGCAGTGCCCGGTCGACATCGAGCACGTCGACCACATCGTCGACATGCGCCGCTACCAGGTGATGATCGAGTCCGCGTTCCCGTCCGAGGCCGGGACGATGCTCAAGAACCTGGAGAAGAAGGGCAACCCCTGGGGCCTGGCCAAGAAGCAGCGCCTGGAGTGGCTCAAGGAGGTCGAGTTCGAGGTCCCGGTCGTCGGCCAGGACATCGAGGACCTCACCGAGGTCGAGTACCTGTACTGGGTCGGCTGCGCCGGCGCCCTGGAGGACCGCGCGAAGAAGACCACGAAGGCCTTCGCGGAACTCCTCCACATCGCGGGCGTCAAGTTCGCCATCATGGGCGGCGACGAGAAGTGCACCGGCGACTCCGCCCGCCGCCTCGGCAACGAGCCCCTCTTCCAGGAGCTCGGCATGGAGAACGTCATGGCACTGAACATGGCGTTCGGCGAGGAACTGGACGACGACGGCAAGGTGGTCGCGGAGTCCGCGAAACCGAAGTCCGCGAAGAAGATCGTCGCGACCTGCCCGCACTGCCTCAACACCATCGGCAACGAGTACCCGCAGCTCGGCGGCGACTACGAGGTCATCCACCACACCCAGCTGCTCCAACACCTCGTGGACGAGGGCAAGTTGATCCCGGTGACGCCCGTCGAGGGCATCATCACCTACCACGACCCGTGCTACCTGGGCCGCCACAACAAGATCTACACGCCCCCGCGCGAGATCATCGCCAGCGTCCCCGGCCTCCGCAACGAGGAGATGCACCGCCACAAGGAACGCGGCTTCTGCTGCGGCGCGGGCGGCGCCCGCATGTGGATGGAAGAGCGCATCGGCAAGCGCATCAACAACGAGCGCGTGGACGAGGCCCTCTCCCTGAACCCGGACATCGTCTCGACGGCCTGCCCCTTCTGCCTCGTCATGCTGACCGACTCGGTCAACGGCAAGAAGAACGACGGCAAGGCCAAGGAGTCCATCCAGGTCGTGGACGTGGCCCAACTCCTCCTGGACTCGGTCAAGAAGCCGGCCGACGACGAACCCCCGGCGGGCACCGCGGAACCGGAGAGCGCCCCGGAGCCCCAGCCGGTCGAGTAACAACCGGCCAGTCCGCTACGTCGACGCCCCGCACCCTCACCGGAGGGCGCGGGGCGTCGTCGTCCCGTCAGTCGTCCCCGATGGTCCCCACGGACGTGAACACGTACACGAGGAGGACGAGGATGAAACCGCCCCCGGCGAACAACTCCTCCAGCAGGCTCGCCTCGTGCCCCAGGAGGAACGGGCGCCGGCCCAGGAACACCGCCACGCCCAGGGCGGCACGCACCGTCTGGACCCCAGGTGACCAGGCCGGCCGCTGAAGGGCCCCCGGCCCGGCCGTGAAAGTGAACACGGCGACCGGCACACACCCGATGACCATGACGAGCACAAAGGCGACCAGGGCGTCCCTGCCGTCCGCCCCACCCGAGAAGGCACTCCAGCGGCCCCGGCGAGCGCGCGCAGATCCTCGCGCTCATGCACGTATCCGCCCAGCTCCGGCGCCGACGGAGCCCACAGGACCTCGACCTCGGCACCGGCACCGGCACCGGCACGGGGCTTGTCGTACGTGTGGGCCCCCTTCACGACGAGCCGCTCGGGGCCGCCGGGCACGGCGGCCACCAGCCGTGCCGAATACCCCCGTACGACGTCCTCGCTCAGGTCCGCCCGCACCCCGCCCGGCCGCTCCACAACGCTCGCGGTACTCACCCTGGCACCGGCGTCCCGCAGGGCGTCGACCCGGTCGTCACCGCCGCCGGTGCCCAGCAGCCCGACGAACAGCGCACCGGAGGCAAACCCCACGAGAAGCCACACGGCTCACGTACGGCCCCTGATCCAGCCCCGGGAATCGAAGTCGATCCCGAGAACGTCACCCAAGGGCGCCCGACGACCGGGCACTTCGGACCCCGGCAGGCCATACACCCCCCAACTCCCTTCGCCATCCGACTTGTTGAGGGAAAACCCACCACCGGCCCCCGCAATCCGCCGCACCCCCCACAGAGCCCCCGCCCGGACCACTGCGCACCCCGCCGCAACAACTCCCCACGCCAACAGCCCGTTCCACGGCGGCCGTACGGCCCCGACCCCGAGCAGCCACGTGCAGGCCACCGCGACAGCGACCCACCCCACCAGCCCGCACAGCCGCACGGTCCACACCAGCCCAGCGCGCACAAACCCCACCCCCCAGCTCCCCATGGTGTAGCGCGCTACACCACGCATTCGGGAGAACGGTCCCTCGTGACGGCGAGCGCGCGACGGAATCGTAAAGGGCAGAGATCAAGCCCCGCCGATCCCTCCCCTCCCGCGGCCCTCCCCGAAGGAAATCCCGTGAAATCGCTGCTCGCCACCGTGAAGTCGTTCATCGCCAACCTGCTGCTGTGGTCGTTCTTCGTCGGCGGCCTCGCCGCGAGCACGGCCTCCGGCGCCGTACTCGACGGCACCGCGAAGACCGCGGCCACCTTCGCCGGTATCGCCGTCTCGGTGCTGACGGGTTCGCGCATCGCGAAGAAGCCGAAGATCAAGGCGTTCCTGTCGAAGACGTCGACCCTGTGGTTCCTGTTCCTGTTCAACGGCGGTGTGGCCGTGGCCAGTTGCTTCGCCATGGACGGCGCCAAGGGCATCGCGACCGCCGCCGGAATGGGCCTGGTCTCCCTGGGCGCGGCAGGCGGCCTGATCTCCAGCCTCCGCAAGGGGCCGCCCAAGACGTCACCCCGAACCCCGGCGGACGAGCCCTGGGCCTGACGCCCAGACCCACGACCCCACACCACCCCTGCCCTGCCCTGCCCTGCCCTGCCCCCGAAAGGCCTCCCATGACCGCGCACAGCCCGCGTGCACGCCGTACGGCCACCATGGCCACACTCATGGCCGCCACCGCGCTCACCACCGGACTCCTCACGGCCTGCGACCCCACGGACACTCCCAACTCGCTTGACTGCCTGGGGAACTGGAACACGATCTCCGACAGCCTCAGGGCGATCCACGAGGCCGGCGTGGACGCGGCGAAGGACCCGACCCGGACCGACGAATCCATCACGACGATCGACAAGAACCTCGACAAGATCAACGCGAACTCGGACGACGACAAGGTCAACAAGGCGGTCGACGACCTGGACAAGGCGATCTCCGACTACAACAAGGCGATCCTGAACGGCGATACGAACCCGGATTCCAGCAAGATCGACGCGGCAGCCGACAGGCTCAAGAACGTCTGTACGTCATGACGACAGTGACCGTTGGGCAACTCACGCAAACACCACCCCACTCCACCCCAGGCCCACCCCTACCCACACCAACCTCAGACATTTACCGAGCTCACGCACAACCCTTACGCCCCACCAAGGGTCTCCTGATCGCCAACTACCCGTGAATCCAAGGGCAACTCCCAGCGAACACGGCCGGTACGCACCCCATCGACGCGGATGCCCGCCAAGCATCCCCCGCATGCCAGGAGACCCCGCATGCAGCAGTACCTGCGACTCGCCCTCGCGACGGCCGCCGCGGCCTCGCTGACGGGCGGTCTGCTCACCCTCTCGGTGACGACAGCGACCGCAGCCGACTCCTTCAAGATCGCGAAGGCCGACTTCAACGGCGACGGAATCGGTGACGTCGTCGTCTCCGCGCCCGGCGCCTACGTCACCGGCAAGGCCGACGCCGGCCAGGTCGTGGCTCTGTACGGCACGGCCACCGGAGTGTCGTCCATGAAGCGTTCGACGCTGAGCCAGAACTCCGGCAACGTGCCCGGTACCGCCGAGAAGGGCGACTACTTCGGCTACTCCACGGCGTACGCCGACTTCAACGGCGACGGATACGACGACCTCGCCGTCGGCTCGCCGTACGAGAAGGTCGGCACCGACACCGACGGCGGCGCGCTCGCGATCCTGTGGGGCTCGGAGAACGGCCTCACCGGCAAGAGCAGCGACGTACCGGACCCGGCCGTGTCCGGGCACGACAACTGGGGCCAGACCCTGGCCGCCGGCGACTTCGACGGCGACGGCAAGGCGGACCTGGCGGTGGGCAGTTCGGCCGCGACCGTCTACGTCTACAAGGGCGGTTTCAGCAGTTCCACCGGCAAGCCCGGCGGCCGTTACACGATCAAGCCCCCGATCCACTCCGGCTCGACCGGTTTCCCGTACGGCCCGCACCACCTCACGGCCGGTGACGTCAACGGCGACGGCCGCACCGACCTGGTGGTCGACGGCTACGAGACCCAGACCAGCAACGGCTGGAACACCAACTACTTCGTGCCCGGCACCGCGAGCGGTCTGAGCGTCGCGGGCGTGCAGACCCTCAAGCCCGGCATCGTCACCGGTATCGGCGACATCAACGGCGACGGTTACGGCGACATCGTCACCGGCGCAGGCTGGGACGCCACGACGAGCGACGGTACGACCGTCCCGGACTCGGCGAACGGCGGCAAGGTGAACATCACCTACGGTTCCGCGTCCGGCCCCGCCTCCACCACCGGCATCACCCAGAACTCCGGGAACATACCCGGCAGTTCGGAGAAGGGCGACTCCTTCGGCTGGGACCTGGACCTGGGTGACGTCAACGGCGACGGCTACCAGGACGTCGTGGTCTCCGCCCCGGACGAGGACCTCGGCGCCGCCACCAACGCCGGCATGGTCACGGTCATCTACGGCTCCGCGTCCGGCGCCGACACCACCACCGGCGTCCAGTCCTTCGCCCAGAGCACGGCCGGCGTCCCCGGCGCCGACGAGAAGAGCGACCTCTTCGGCGCCGACGTCAAGCTCGACGACGTCAACGGCGACGGCAGGGCGGACCTGATCGTGGGCTCGTACGAGAACAGCGCCGACGGCGCGGTGACCTACCTGCCCTCCAACGGAACGAAGATCGTCACAACCGGCTCCCGTGCCATCTCCGCGGGCGCCGCGGGCGTCTCGACGGCAGGCACACCGCAGTTCGGCGCACTGTTCGCCGACTAGACCCCAGCTCCTCCAGCTCCTCCAGCCCCTCTTCCACGCCGGACCCGCGGCCGTCCGCCGCGGGCCCGGCCCCCGTCCTCTCCCGCCCCCTTACGTCCCTTAGGGGATGTCACAGCTCGGCAGCAAAGCCCCGCCCGAAACCCCCGGCCCGGCCCCTGACTCTGCGGAACCAGGTACGTTCGATGACGTGGCTGGATTCAGGATCGGACGCGGCGGCCGGGACGGCCGGGCCCCGCAAGCGCGCCCTCAACAACCTCCGTACGGGCAGCAGGCTCCCCCGGCACCGCAGGGAGCGCCGCAGAGACAGCCGTACGGCTACCCCTCTGCGCCGCAGCCCTACCCGCAGCAGCAACCGCAGTACGGAAACCCCGCGGGCGGCGGCCGGCAGTGGTCCCAGGGGAACGCCGGCAACGGCGGCTACGGCGACGAGCCGGAGTATTTCGGCGACGGCGGCGCATACGGCCAGGGCGGTCACCCGACCACCCCCGACCCGTACGCGGCGAACAATCCGGGCAACACCCAGGCGTTCTCCGTAGGTGAGGACCCGTACACCCAGGGCGGTACGTACCGCGCGGGCTCGGCCCAGACCCCCACCGGCCCGGTCGGCCCCCGCCTGCACTGGAAGGACCTGCTGCGGGGCATCGTCCTCGCACCCCAGCAGACGTTCCTCCAGATGCGGGACTACACGATGTGGGGCCCCGCCCTGATCGTGACGTTCCTCTACGGCCTGCTCGCGGTCTTCGGCTTCGACGGCGCCCGCAAGGACGCCATAAACGCCACACTGGCGAACGCGGTCCCGATCGTCCTCATCACCGCCGTGGCGCTGGTGCTGTCGTCCTTCGTCCTGGGCGTGGTCACCCACACCCTGGCCCGCCAGCTGGGCGGCGACGGAGCCTGGCAGCCCACGGTCGGCCTGTCCATGCTGATCATGTCGATCACGGACGCCCCCCGCCTGGTCTTCGCCATGTTCTTCGGCGGCGACGCCACCTTCGTCCAGGCCCTCGGCTGGGCCACCTGGGTAGCGGCCGGTGCCCTCCTCACCATGATGGTCAGCCGCTCCCACGACCTTCCCTGGCCCAAGGCCCTGGGCGCCTCCGCGATCCAGCTGATCGCCCTGCTGTCGATCGTGAAACTGGGCACCTTCTAAAGGCCTCTCCGCTACGACGGCGAAGGGCTCCCGGCGCGCGCCGGGAGCCCGTGGGCGGCGTAGCGTAAGGGCGC